>NZ_JAGGQY010000014.1:0-23871 GCF_018613105.1 Bacillus sp. ISL-77 | reverse complement strand
ATTTTCAGGATAGTCTCATAACACTTGGGAGACATAATTAAGACGCTTTCCCTATTCTGGAAAAGCCCGATTGTAGAAGAGTCATTTAGTTTTTTGATATGTACCAATCCCAGCACCGAAATTAGCTTCATACAACTTTTCAAAAATCTCAATCACTTGAAAAAAGCTTTCATCATAGGTTTTATCATTGTCAACTGTCCATGAGGTTGCTAACACTGTGTGACAATATCCCCATAGCAGTAGTCGCCTTTTATCTAGATTAAGTTTATTAGTGAAAATCTCTACTCGCTTTTCGATGACATCATAAACTCCCTGATTAGGTAGCTTATTTAACATATATTGTATCAAATCATACTCAATCTCACCGATTAAGCCCTTAGGATCAATTACTGTCCATGCCCCTTCCCCAGATGCGAGAACGTTATAATGGTGAAAATCCCCATGGAGGAGAAAATGTTGTTCTGTTGTTTGATTTAAGTATGTGAAGATTCTCAATGCCCTTTCTAGCGTTTGTTGGGAAATAGGTCCAACTCCATATGGATGTTCATCCACAAGTATCCGAAGCTTTTCTTCCCTTGCTTCGGTAGTAAGGATTCTAGTATGAGCCGGTGCAGGAATGGATAGATTTTTTATTACATCAGCTGCGAATCGACAAGCCTCCTCATCATCTGTTACTTCCGCCAAAGTATACCCAGGTGAAAGTTTTTCTAGAATGATGATTCCATTTTCCTTATCTGAATCGATCAGTTGGACAATTCCTTTCTCCCCAAACAATTGTAAGGCTTCCAGCTCATCAAGAAAGCCTTCTCCCGGGATACAAATCTTCACTACTGCTTCTGTCTCGTCTTCCATGATAGCGGGTGCAACGTAATTGATGGAAAGGGAATAAGGTTCTTTTATCTTCATGGACCATTTTTGTTCGCAGAAATGAATTAAATTCGGCAAATTTTGTAACCAGGCTTCCCCCTGTTCTTTAAAGTATAAACGCACTGACTGAACAAAGTGCTTTGGTAGATCCATAATGTCCTCCTTTTTAACATGTGTAACGTATTATAGTTCGTGTAGTCACTTTAATTCCATCTAATATTTGAATAATTCCATACCACATCAATTAATTCAATTTACTTCCTAAAAAACCTTCCATTCTTTTGAAATACCGTCCTAAATTAAAAAGACGGAGTCCTTATTAAAGGAATGCGCCCGTTTGTTGAAGATCAATAATATTTTAAGAACTTCTGAAGCTAACTAGCCATATTGAACTCCCGTTTAGTAAAAATCACACTGAAAACAATCACAGCGGAACCATGGAGCACAATTTTTAAAAAACTTCTTAATATTCCTTGACAGGAATATTCCTATCTGGTTATATTATAATCATGAAAACAACTTTGAATGCTCTTGCTGAGCCCAACCGGCTACACATTGTCGAACTCTTACGTGAAGGCCCTCTCACGGTAGGAGAAATTGCCAATCGACTTGGGCTCAACCAGCCACAAACTTCCAAACATCTTCGTGTACTTAGTAATGCAGGACTCGTTGAGGTGAATGCAATCTCCAATCGACGTATCTACAAGCTGAGAGCCGAGCCGTTTAAAGAGCTTGATTCCTGGTTAGAGTCCTACCGCCATATTTGGAACGAGAGATTCGACCGCTTGGACGAATATCTGCAGGACCTACAAAGAAAGGATGTGAACCATGACGACAAGTAGGAGTCCTGCCAAAGATTTAAAAAAAACGATATTGGAGGAATGAGGTCATGGCAAACCTTTTGACTTCTGTAGAAGATCGGAAACTTATTAAGAATAACCAAACCAAAGAAGGAAATAAGGTATCTCTGAAGAATATAACAATCGGATACTGGTTTTTTACGGGGCTGTTGATAGCATTAATGCTTTTAGGTTCTATTCCTGATATAATGTCCGCCCCTGAAGCAGTTGCTTTATTCAAACATTTAGGGTACCCTTCATACCTTCTTCCCTTTATTGGCGTTGCCAAATTGTTAGGTGTTATAGCGATACTGATGCCCGGCTTTCCAAGAATTAAGGAATGGGCTTATGCCGGATTTGTCATCGATTTGACGGGTGCCATGTATTCAACTATAGCAGTGGGCGATCCTTGGGTATTTTTCATTATTGGGTACATTTTGATTGCTGGATCCTATGTTTTCTACCATAGAAAACGAAATGCCGTTTCATTAAGTCATGCGAAATAACTTAAAAAAAATTTATTGGGAGGAATTATAAATGTCCAACAACGCTATGATTTCGAGGGTGGAGAACGATCGAGTACTCGTGCTGGAGCGTATTTTCGACGCGCCGCGCGACCTTGTGTTCAAGATGTTTAAAGATCCCGAGCATCTCAAACGCTGGTGGGGGCCCGGAGGCTGGGAGCTTCCTGTCTGCAACGTCGATTTCCGGCCGGGCGGCGTTTGGCACTACTGCATGAAGTGTGTCGATCAAAACCAAGGTGAATTTTACGGTATGGAATCTTGGGGCAAAGGGGTTTATAAGGAGATCATCGAGCCGGAGAAGATCGTCTACGTCGATTTCTTCTCGGATGCTGAAGGCAATACGAATGACGCCATGCCATCGACTGATATTACATTGGCATTCATCGATCTGGGCGGCAAGACGAAGCTTATCAACCGCGCTGAATATGCATCGGCGGAGGGCCTCAAGACCGTTATGGATATGGGCATGCTGCAAGGAATCACCGAAACTTGGGACCGCCTGGAAGAGGTTCTTCAGCAGCTGAAATAAGGAAATATCACGAACGGCCTCCCGGCAGGCCGGTTAAATCGAAACCTTTATCTATAGTAACGAGTTTGGAAATTACTTATACAAGGGAGTGTAAAAATCAATGATTAGTAAAGTCGGTCAAATTATGTTGTATGTAAATAACCAAGATGATGCAATGGATTTTTGGACAGAAAAAGTTGGATTTAATGTAATTTCTGAAGAAAATAATGGTCAAGGAATGAGATGGATTGAAATTGCTCCTACAGAGGGTGCAGAAACAAGAATCATTCTCCATAATAAGGAATTCGTTGCTAAAATGGCTCCTGAATTAAATCTCGGTACACCTTCTTTAATGTTTTTTACGGAAAATCTCGATCAATTACATGGCGACTTATCAAATAAAAATGTCAAAGTCGGAGAAATTGTAAATATGCCTTCCGGAAGAGTATTTAACTTTGCAGATAATGAAGGAAATTACTTTGCTGTAATGGAAAAAAAGTAATTTACTATAACGATCAACCATTCCTTATCGTACCTTTTGTGGTACTTTAGAACTAATCAATATCCATTTTAGGCGGCTGACTGGAATAGTCGGCCGCCTTTTTAGCTACCGACCCTGGGCTAATGTTCAACAAAATGTACCCCAAAAAGATCAAACTTTTTTATAAAAATTTCATCTGTATTAAAACTGTAGAATCTATTTTGATGGATCTTTTTTCATAATAGATTCTTTTTGTTTACTGTCAAATAAAAGGTTTAGCTGCTTCTTTGTATCAAACTTTATTTCAAAACTACAGGTAACAATTTATGAATTCAACTTCGATTGCTTTCTAACTAGAATTGCCGATCTTCCACAAACTGGCCCTAAAATGAAAAATGAGCGCTTATCCTTGTTCCAGGATAGCGCCCGATTGCGGAAGATCAAGATAATTATTATGATTGCTACTTTAGCTTGGTGAACTAACGCACCCGTTGAATAAAATTTGTTAATATTTTGCAAAATTCGGGCTTCTTCGATGCATTGTAGCCTGCTCAAAAGAGTAAGCTATTTTGATTAATACACCTTCACTAAAAGCAGTACTTGCCAAAGTCACTCCAAAGGGTCTTCCATTTTTCATATATCCAGCAGGTATAGATATGGAAGGATAACCAGCTTTAGCACATATTGTTGAGCCTATATACGAAGGAAAGAGAATAGCATCAAGGTCATACTTTTTTAAGGCAAAGTCAATCCCCTGTTCCTGAGAAAAATACAAATCCTCAAGCTTCGCATTCAAGTATTCAGGATTTCTTAATGTATTAGGAAACCCTTCGCTGAGTTCCAACTTATTCTGTCCGTATTTTAATGCTCTTTCTTCAATACTCTTATTAAACTTAATTAATTCAGTTATAGAATGTACTGGTAAATGCGGAGGTAGTTTGGAAAGATAATTATCTAAACTATGCTTAAATTCATATAATGGAACCCCCCAGCTCCATTCTCTATGAAAAGAGGGGATATTTATATTTTCAATAACCTCCGCTCCTTCATTACGAAGAGTTTGAATGGCATTTTCAAATAATTCTCCATCGTAGTCTGAATTTGGACCCGTTAGCGAAGGATCTTCGGAATTATTACCATCTTTAGAAGCTTTGTTGAAAACTCCAATTTTAGCCCCCCGTAAACCCTTAAAATCTAAATAAATAGAATAATCCTGTTGTGATCTTCCTACACTTTTATGGGTTGCAGGGTCAAGCATATCAACACCAGCTAGAGTTCCTAATAGAATAGCTGCGTCTGTAACTGTTCTTGCTATTGGTCCAGCCGTGTCTTGAGAATAAGTAAAAGGAATAATACCTGTACGGCTAACTAAACCAACAGTAGGTTTAATACCAACCACAGAATTAGTAACAGATGGACTAAGAATAGAAGCATCTGTCTCAGTACCTACGGATAAAACGGTAAAGTTCGAAGCAACCGCCACTGCCGACCCTGAGCTTGAACCACCAACATAAAGGTCAGCATCTCCATATGGATTTAATACTTGTCCTCCTCTTGAACTATAACCTGCCCACATTTCATTTGACATCCCATTGGCTAATTCAGTCATATTTGTCTTACCTAAAATAACAGCTCCAGCATTACGGAGTTTTTCAACAAGAAATGCATCCTTACTGCTTATGTTATTTTCTAGCGCTATTGTTCCTGCACTTGTGTGCATTGAATCACTTGTTTCAATATTATCTTTAAGAAAAACGGGAATACCGTGTAAAGGTCCTCTACTACCCTTTGTTTTTCTTTCATAATCTAATGCTTCCGCAATAAAAATTGCGTCAGGATTTATTTCAAGAATTGAATTAATTTTTGGACCGTCTTGATCATACTTTGCTATTCTATAAAGATAAAACATGACCAGCTCTTTTGAAATTACTTCTCCATTTTCCATTGCTGTTTGTATGTCATTAATCGTTAATTCTTCTTTAAAAAAATTTTTAAATTTAAGTTCCATTAAACTCCCCGTGTTCTATCCAATAAATTGAATAATTATTTTTTTATCCGTTATATATAGACTCAGTATTCCTTCTTGTTAAACTAACTGCTCTTTAGCTCAATAAGAAAAGGGCTGTATCAGCAAGCTCTCTTTATTATAGTAAAGCGCCCGTTTCTTGAATTGAATAAAAAACGCTAAACTGAAAAATCATTATTTTGGTTATTGCTCTCATAAATTCTTGAACTACTTCCCCAAGGATGATATCCGTCACCTATATAAGTGAATCCAAATTTTTCATAGTATCCAATGTGGTCAGTACAAAGAAAAACTTTATTGAATCCTGCTTTTTCGGCATCAGCTTTAGCACGTAAAAGTAGCTCTTTACCTAAATACCTACCACGATAGCTTTTTTCAATATAAAGAGCACATATCCAAGGCCATAAATCCATACGACTTATAAAATCATTGCTAATAAGACCTGCACAGCCAATAATTTCACCTGAATCCTCCATTAAATACCAAATAGGGAGCGGACTGTAAGTTGTTATGCTGTGTGTAATACAGTCCTCATATACTTTCATACTGTTTTCGTTTGCCCATTTGCTCTGAAAAAATTTAATTGCTTTTTCTTTATACTCTGGATGTTCTCTAACGCTAATAATTTGCATTATAGCTTTCCCTTCATTTTTTATTTATTTTTAGGCGCAACCCTTATTAGAGGATCACGCCCAATAGTTGAAGAAAACATCAGTTAAACTTTTTCGAAATCACTTTAAACATTCCTGTCATATTAGGTGAGTAATCCTTAAAATCATATTTTTCATAAAACTCACCTTTTCCTTTTGAAGCAAATAACCCCACAAATGCCTTATCTGGTGCATTTTTTTCAAGGTATCTCACTAAAGCATTCATAATTTCTTTTCCAATTCCTTTTCCTTGATATTCAGGATGAACAACTATGTCTTGAATATAGAAATAAATCGCACCATCCCCAACAATCCTTCCCATTCCTATAATGTTATGATTATCTTTAACTATAACGGAAAATACAGAATTTTGTATTGATGTTTCTGCAACATCAAAGTTCATATAATCTTTCCACCCAACACTCGAACATAAATACATGTATTCATCTAATGTTGGTAATGTATTATTTAAAACTTCATAGTTTCCTACCATAATTTTCTCCCCCCCAAAAAATTATAATTCAACGATATATAGATGTTAATCATTAAACAAAGTTTGCTGAAAATCCTTCTTTAACTTAACTGCTACTTTAGTTTAAATACAAACCTTCACAATTTCTTCTAAACTAAACATAGATATCCAATTTTCTTTAAAGTTGTTGTTCCACAATCTGGCCATTTAATGGAATAAAGAAGGGCGAACGTATATTAAGTTTCGATAGTATAGTTTTCAAATTGCTCGTAAACCCACTTTTGGTTGTTATCGGCAATGTATTGTTCTGCCGCGATTAAACGGTTTACGCGTTGGATTTGTAACAAAAATTGATCCTTAAAGAAAAGAATTCACATTCAGGATGAACGTAAATCCACCGTCAATCTTGAGTTCTTTTCCATAACCCATGTAATAGTCAAGTAAATACATAAATAAAAAGGTCAAACCCATACATTATTGCTCTTCAACAGGAGGAAATTTTTTTCAAGATATAGAAATAATAAAAGGCAGGTAAATATTAAAGGGGGATTTGAATGGAGTTTTCAGTTCTCATGGATTGGATGCAATATTTCTTGTTGATTATGGGTGGATGTTTAATTTTGTTCATTCTCATGCTATTTTTCTCCAATAGATACACAAAGAGGAAATTAAATCAAATGGAACAAAACGAAAAAATGAATTAATTACAACAACGAATAAAACGCTGAACGTTTTTTAGTGTTTGCCTTAATTAAGATATTTGGCCCTTCCAGCAAACCGCTGAGAAGGGCTGTTTTATAGAGGATGGAAACATAGCGGATATCATCCACAACGAGATGGTCAACACGTTTTCCTAATTCACATCTTTAGATGGAATTTTAAAGAGTTAAAGTGTCATAAATGTCGTTTCTAAAATCTTGAAGTATTAAACCTATTCCCAATAAAAAACTGGATAGTCATTTATACTATCCAGCACATCTTATTTGTAAGAAGTTTTTAGTTATATTTCTTCTTCATCCTTGATTTTCCACATGATTTAACGAATGATGTTTAGTATATCACCACAAAGACATTTCAACATCTGTCCCTAGTATCGGCCCCGCCTACGCCAAATACGATGACGGCCACACATGCCATCCAACCCATTATTTATTATAATAGAAAACGCTTACATTTTCAATTTTAATAGAACTTAAAATTCTTATAGTTTTATATTTGCTGTTACTTTATGAAAAAGTGAGCAAAATCCAACCCTCTCCGGTAAAAGGAATCAATTCTTTTAAAATCGTGTATATATGACGTTTGCTTTCACGTCATGCACTACCAAAACCTTGTAATTTTTATGTGCCACAACGGTTCTATTTCCTTCAAACTCCCATTCCGTCTTATTTTCGGTTATATTCACAATGACTGAATTTTCATTTACCTTCTCAACGATCCATTTGATTCCATTCTTAAAAAGAATATGATCTCCCATTTCTGCGATTTCATTTGCCTTGAATATCATTTTTCCCCTCCAAGAAAAGTACAGTTAGCCTATTACTTTTTTCTTTCTTATATTCAAAGTTTTGTTATTTTTTATATCCTTCGCAATTGAAGACCGTTCAATATATGTATTGGACCTTGTCCTTTACTGATATGGTCCGGAATCAACTCCCTTAAGAAATGGCTTATACTTAGAATTTAGCATCAGCATTTGTAAAAACCTTATCAATAAAATCGGCTAATTTCTTATTTAAGACCTTACTTCATCTTTCTAAATTTCCTTATGAACTCTTTTCTTTTTTCGTTTGATGTATGTCTATTTGTAATTTATTCTTAAATAAAGTTAAAAGGGTCATCATTCTTTTCTTCCATTTTAGTTGCTTTCCATATTTAGACTCATATAAATATTGATTCAAAAGATAATGGCTTGCCTCCTCAAGCACGATCGATAGGACGATAAACAGAATAAAAACAATAATCCAAATCCACATGTATTCATCCCCTTTTACGGACAATGCAACCTATTGGCAAAACACACAAATTGAAGAACCCATAATGATGATTTTAATTACGATTCTTTTAAATTAGCTTTTATATGTATTTTACCAAATTTATGGATATTGAGATAGATAAAGTTTAGGTTTTATTTAGAATTGCGAAATATTCGGAGGAAAAGTGTGGATTATATCTTTTACTTTGCCTGATATTCTAAGCTTGCCAATAGCAAACTGCAAACTAAATCCCTGGTTTATTCGAAAGAACTTCACCGATTCATTCACAATACAATACAAATAAAAAATAGCTTGGAACCCAAGCTACATTGCTTTTAACAGCTTTAACCCTATTCCTTTTTTAATCGTTCCTTCTCCTGTTCGCAAAACGATTCGACTGTAGATTTGCTCCAATAGGGGGTACCTGCAAGTTCAACATCCGCTTTCGGTATTTTCCCTCGACTGTAATACACATTTAATTTCCGCTTATCATAATTCAAGCCATGTTCCGATAAGAAATCAGCAAACTGCTTTTGATTAAAATAATGATCCGGCGTTTCTCGAAGAATGGAAAAGGTAGGTTTTTGAATTAAATACGTATCCTCTCTAAAGAACTGAGTCATTAATTCTAACGCGAATTCGAGCCATTCATTCTCTAAATGATGATACAATAATCCGATATTAAAACTTTCCAGTTCAGGTGCTTCAAAAAACCAAGCTCATCTTAAGAATACAGCTTTAACTTCTGTTAATCCTTGCATTGCTTCTTCCACTGTTAAAATGTTCTCATAAGCCATTAACTTACCTTTAAATTTCGGAAACTTTTCAATGATCCGTTTAGTTACGTGTCATCTATCCCCTCCTGTTGACTTAGTCAACATCGAAACGGAAAATTGATTGTCTTTTAAGCTCCATGAATGCGCAGTCTACGGTTTATTCTTGTTTTTCTAAGTATGCTCGTGGCTACCTATAAATACCTTGGAAACGTACGGAATGAAGGAGGAAACCGAAAAAAGCGACAAGTACGACTGAGAGAAAGGCCTCTTGTTCCTTTCTTTTCGCCCTAAGTTCTTTTATCTACAAAATTTTTTGTAATGTTTTAGGGGGTTTTGTCAGATGTATTCCAATTATAAAGAATTTTTCGCATAATAATAATTGCGAGGAAAACCAATTTATCGAATTAAAAACAGTTAAAGAGAATCAGGGGAATATATGATGTTTATCGAGATTGAGGAACTAGAGGACCGGATCAATCAGATGAGAAAGATGTTGATCCTAATTGCGGGAAAAACTGGATTAAATAGCGATGAAACCCTTTGTTGCAGTCAGAAATTAGACGAGCTCATCACGATGTATCAAAAAAGTAAAAATCAACAACATTCAGAAGTATGATTAAAAGTCCTGTATTTTCACAAATGAATACGGGAATTTTTTTTGATTTCTTTTGCTGGTTACATCGTAAAAGTTCACAAGATGGTTACAAACCATCCTTTATTACGTTACATGTTGTGTAAATTGAATAAAATCATCCAGAGCCTTTTGATTGATTATCTGTTCAAAGTCCCATGGTTGCTCTAAGGTAATCCCTCTATGACTTGCAACTGAAATCAGTAAACCTAATTCATAATACATATTTTTCGTTAATAATCCTTTTTCAATGTTTTTCATCATTTCATCATAAAATGCAATTAAGAAATCTGTAGGTAACTTTTCATAAAAATCCATATTTACATCTCCCCCTATTAAAAAATGTAGGAAAACCTTATTGGATAAACAAGTATCACCTTCTCCCATTATAAACAAGTGATTGTAAAATGTTTGTCGATTTAACCGAATATTTACAATAATCGAACAATTTTTTATCTTTCATTCGGGGTTTTTATGCTTCATCCTTGCGAAGCATGGATGCAGCCGTATTGTTGGGGGTTCGATGCCCCCAAACAAGACGAACTACCACAAAAAAAAGAAAATAACAAAGAAGAGGGATTAAACCTCCCTCTCCTTCGAATCTTACATTCTACCTTTTTCTTTCAAGCTGTAGTATTCAGCATCGGCATTTACAATCAGGTGATCAAGGACCTCGATTCCTAGAATCTTACCTGCTTCCACTAATCTTTTCGTGACTTCAATATCTTCATTGCTCGGATTACAGTTTTATCAATAGTAAAGTGTTAAAAATATAATAAAATCAATTTCTTCACTTTGACTACATGTATTTAAAGCATTCATATTTCTTATAAAATAAAATCTGTATACATACAAAACACCGTCCATAAAATTCTGAACGGTGCTAAATTAGTAATTTTATATCACAATGATTACCGATAGCTTCTATCTATCAAATGATTAATTTATAACCACCGATTTTATTCCACTAAAGCGCCCTATAACGGAATACAACTTTGAGCTACTATTAGCTGTTTTAGTTCAATAATCTCTGTAATGTAATTAAGCATATATTACCAAGCTTTTACTGCTTTTCCGTGTTCAAATCTTTCAAATAAAAAAGTAAGTATTCTATAGCTGCATACTCAGGTGTTTTTAAGTTTTTTTTATTTACAGTATTTCTGTGCATATAAGTATCAACCATTCCTGGTCGAATTGCCATTATCTTAACATTACTTTTCTCTATCCCAATGCTTTTCGAAAAAGTTTCAAGTCCTGCTTTCGACGTAGAATAACAACTTCCACCAGAAGATAAGTTGAATGATGCACCAGACGAAACATTTAAAATCCTTTTTTCAATATTGTATTTTTCAGATTTTTTTATAAAACAAGACGTTAAAATCATTGGAGAAATTAAATTTACATTCATCATTTTTATAATAGAGTTTGGCTCTGTTTCTTCTATATTTTGAGAAAAGTAAACACCAGCATTGTTAATGAGATATAAAGACTCAATAACAGAAGAATCAATTTTATCAAAAATATTTTTCATAAGTTCTTCGATTTCATTTGTATTGTATAAATCGAATTCGAAATAATCCAATTTGCAGTTCTTTGAGTTTGCAAGGGAAATTAGTTCATTATTCTTTTTTCTAGAAATACATAGTAAATGGTTATTATTCGATAACAATTTATTACAAATAGATTCTCCCACTGCCGTTGTACAAATGGTCACGGAATATTCTGTTTATAATTCTCTGCTCTAAAGAGAAAAAACGAAAACAGCTGAACAGAGACAGTATGCATCCAATTTTTTACTATACCCTTTGACTGGTGTAACAGCGCCTGATTGTTTGGGTTATGGCACGCTTTTCCCTTCGATTTTCCGGAGCCAGATATGCGCGGACTTCCATAAGGAAGCCTTCAGATAGCGGCTGATCTGCAAGTAGGTTCGCTTGCTGTTCGTCCGCAATTGCGCAAGGACGTTCAGGCAGTAGACGATCAACGCAATGTACACCTGATTGTGTACACCCTGCTGACTTTGCGCGTAGAACTTCTTGATGTTCAAGTGCTGTTTCACCCATTTGAAGAACAGTTCGATGGCCCAGCGGGACTTGTACAGTTCAGCGATTTCGTCCGCGGATAAATCGAACCGGTTCGTGATCAGATTCAGCTGATTGCCTTTGGAATCCAGCACTTTCAAAAGACGGAACACGTTTTCTAACCGGTTCTGAGCAGTGCCGATCACAATCATTTCATCCGACATTACGACAGAGTCTTCCGGTAGTTCGAAGTGTTCGAGTGACCGTACGACTGCGTTCTTTCGCAGGCGGGAAACAAAGAAATAGCCCTCGTCCGTCATGCGGTCGAATCGCTCGTAATCCAGGTAGCCGCGGTCGAACACATACATGCATTCCTTGTCATCAACCAGCACTTCCAGTTGGCCGCGATCGTGTTCCTTGGCGTTCGTCAAGACCGCCTGATCGGGGTAGGAACAGCCATTTTCCATGAACACGAGCCGCAGATGAAGCTTGATGCCGGACTTGGTTTGCCGGAACGCCGCCCATCGGTGGTTATTCAAGTTCAAAGGCAATGTGCTGGAATCGATGATCTTCAGCGGAACGTCCGTTTGCGACGCATCTGGAAATCCGTCGCTTCGTGGATCTGTGCGACCAGCTCGAGAAAGATGACCTGGAAGAACTCCGTCGGCACTTTGCGCAACCGTCTGCCGAGCTGGGAAAAGCTGATGGAATCCAACCCTTTGGCTTCCTGCAGTTCCTCAGAAAAGACGCTGTCGCTGACGGCGCGCAGACTTTCCGTTTCGTGAAGCTGTGCGTACAAGAGTAACTTCGTGAAAGAAGCCATGTGGAGCTTCTTTGTATAGTAATCGAGACAATGGAGCTGGACCTGTTCCGTAAATAATTCATTGGAAATCGGCGATGCCCATTGCTCAAATGCAGTTTTTCGTGTAATCTTATCCATGGGTTTGTCCTTTATTTTGGATTTGGATGGATTACTGCCTCCAATCCATTATAAAGGATTTTTTTATGGAAAAGACAGATAGAGGCTCACAGTACCTTTCTTCTGAACTCCGTCAATTACAAGACCATTTAGCCATCGTTCCATCTTATTCAAAGCTCGCTTATCCCTGGGATAATGCAGTAATAGAACCTTTTTTCAAATATATGAAGAAAGAAGAACTGAATCGTAAAAAATTTACTTCGTTAAAAGAAGTAAAACTGGCTTGTTTCGAATATATTGAAGGGTTTTATAATCCTAGAAGACCTCATTCTGCCATTGTCATGCTTTCTCCAAACTTAAAAGAAGACATTTTCTGGCAGTCTTCCTAAAGAAACATTCCTTTTTTCTGTCTACTTTATTGGCATTTATCCAAATATGGGAAACACTATAAAAAGAGGCACTTCCATCGCTAGGAAGCACCCCAAAAATTAAATGACAAACGAAATAATTCAAGTGTCCGACTTGCAATTGAAACTTTGGAACAAAAACTACCACAAAAACATAGTTGAATATATTATTTATGCTCCTGGCGTTGGAGTGGCTCTGAATGCATTTACAATCTTGTCCATAACAACCTGTGCATCACTTCCCGAATCAAGAATCGTATTTTGAAGCGATTCTTTTTCTACCAATACTGTTGTTACGGTAAGCGGCTCTGATGCTTCGGTAGTCAACAAAGCGTCTACTTGCGCAGAGAAACATGAATCACTTATCTTGGCATGAACCTCCGTGGCAACAACATGATTATTAGAAATATAATTTCCATTCCCCGAAACAATACGTATGATTACAGGTGTTGCACCTACCGGCTTGATGTTCTGAGTATTAATTACTTCAGAAAAGTGATTAGCAATTACAGAATTATTATTGCCACTGATATAGAGGAGACCATACAAATCATCTAAACCATTGTCTATTCCCACAAAAGGAGTCCAAGGTTCATGGTCACGTAAAAAGTGATTTGAAGAAACCAAGTTTTCCGAACAATTTTCCCTGAATACCACCATTCCTGGATAAAATGAATGAAGTCTATTATTTGTGATACTGGAACGTGTCACACCATCAAAATAGATACTGCTCGCACCTCGTGGAAAAACATTATTCGCTGTAATCAAAAGTCCACCAAAATTTTGAGCGTAAATTGAATATCCTTTAAAACCGGCTCCTATCAAGTTATCGGTTATTTTTGAAGCCTGTCCCCAACCTCGTAGTTCTATACAGTTACCACATTCAGCTATGAAATTATCATGTATAGTCAGTGCATCTGCATGATAAATAGTAATTCCATGCTCTAAATACACAAACCCCATGCCTGTAATCCGAAATGAGTCACAAGCACTTGCAACATAAATACCCGTTTTCCCGTTAGTGTATGTGTTTTCCGGATTTGTTTCTCCTGAACCATCTTCAATAAAATGCAAACCATCAATACAAAAGTCAGAAAACTCTACCGAACTTATTCGGGGATTTCCACTTCGTTCAACATAAAATGCAGCTCCTTTATATTCCTCGTCATTTACTTCTAGGGGAATATCTACGAGTATGCGACTTCCTCCTGGCCACAATTCATGCAAATCCGCCCATTCATTCTCAGAAGTATTAAAACGAATACTCGAAGATGTAAACCCGTGTCCAGAACCCATAATTTTAAGATAACTGATGTCTATAACTACTTGACTGCCAAGATGATAATCTCCCGGTGGAATATAGATAACCGCACCCGGCTTTCCGCCTTTATTCATATCAGTGTCCGTTTGCCTACTTTTAATATCTGCTATAATGCTATTGATTACCTCACCAATATCCTCATACGGATTACCGACAGGCCACTCTGTTACGTCGTAATAATTTTTACTAGCCATAAATAAATTCTCCTATCAATTTAGTGTGTTTGTTCATAAACTACTTTTTCCTTGATATAGCTGGAAGTAAAGCCTTACGAATTCGTGCTTTTCCTGCAGCTTTTCTGAGATTCTCCTATACCTTTTGAAGCACCCGTTAAAATAAAATAATTCACTGTTCCATCTCCCATTTTCCAAAAGATATAGTTATATTCTCTGAATTTATATAAAATTCCTTTTATAATATATATATATCCAGTGTTTTTGAGAATTTTATTCAATAAAATGGCCCGATTGTGGAATAAAACTTAGATTTTTAAACGACTTTATTGCTAAAGCATCCATTAGTTTTTTCAAACTGTCGTTATATTTGCACCAGAACCCTTTTTCTTGTTTTTAAATAGATTCGTATGCATCTTTATTACCTTCTTTAGCCCTATGCTGTCGTTTATATACGAATTTTGATAAACTGACACTGCCTTCATATAAGAGTAATAAAGGTATACTTACAAGGATATCTGATAGAAAATCTGGTGGCGTAATCAAAATTGAAACGACAATTAATATGAAGTAGGCATATTTTCGGATTTTTTGCAGACGGTACGGATTGATAATTCCTAAGCTTGTTAAAAACATAATGACAACGGGTAGTTCAAACAGAAATCCAAAAGGCAATGTCATGTGAAGCAAAAATTGAAAATATTTCTCTGTTGTAAAAAACGTATTAAACATGTCGTTTGATAGCAACATTAAAAAATTTAGTACAAGAGGTAATAGAATATAGTAACCAAAACTAATTCCTAATACGAATAAGATGAATAGTGCTGGAATATAAGCGATGGTAACTTTACGCTCTTTTGGTGTTAATCCCGGACGTACAAACAGCCATGTTTGGTACGCACCAACTGGTATAGTAGCTGCAATGGCAACGACGCTGGCTATCATTAAATAAACGACTAAGATATCACTTGGTCCTAGCAACGCTAGCTTGAATGGCAAATCTTTGACTAATACATAGTAAATATCTTGAACATATACAAATACCATCACTAAAAACAGCAGAAAGACGAGGAAAGTAATGATAATACGTTTGCGCAGCTCTTCCAAGTGTTGAACTATGTGCATGTCTCGATCTTCCAACATAATCACTCCATAAAAAAAGAGATGTAAGACGGATCTACATCTCCTCTTAATTTATTTATCTCATTTTTCTTTTTTATTAGATGTCTCTTCATTTAGATCATTTGTCACAATCTCTCTAGTAGCCTTTTTAAATTCCCTTAAAGTTGAGCCAAATGCTCTTCCGATTTCCGGTAATTTAGAAGGGCCGAAAATGATAAGCGCGATTGTTAAGATAAGTATTAACCCTGGAATTCCGATATTTTGCATCATATTTTCCTCCTAGTAGTTAAATCTTGTAATTCTTTTTTAGACATTTATTGTTCTTTTCAGAATGGTTTATTTCTGCTCCAATTCCTAAGAATAAAGCGCCCAAAATTGGAGAGAAGATTTATAGACCTTTTGTACTGTTTGGATAGTTTATGATATTGGTAAGACGAATGCATTCGAATTAAAAAAACTCATCCAAACACGAGCGAGGTTGTGATTCCACGAAAGACGTATTTTATAGGTATGCTCTGCTATTGTGAAATAGAGTAATAGCAGAGCAATAAATTACCAAACGACTGTTGCATTTGAATCAGCTTTATCTATCTCAGACAATGGCGCAGAATGAACAATACGTGTATCCATACATGTACCATTGACTACAACTTTTCGCTGCGAAGAAACACCACAAATCTTGGTATTAGTCACCCAGTTTCTATTACCACCCATAATTAAGATACGAGTGTGATCTTCTGGTTGGTCAGAATAGACAGTTGACGCAGTGATATGATTATCATCTCCATCAACATGAATCAGTCCATAAAGATTATCACGCCTAATAGGGTCCTGTGCCCAGACATATACACCATCTTTTTTGACTTTGCACGCTTGCACTCTCCCAGAAAACAAATTTCCATATCCTTTAATAATAACAGCACCATTGTAGAAGCTTTGGATATTATTTCCTAAAAACGTACAGTTTTCGGCGTCTATAGCTTCTAAACATGTATATCCATCAGGATAGATGTTGTTACCTACAATATTTGCCCACTTAGGATTTTGTAAAGATACACTTTTTCCTTCCGGTTGTGCTCCAAAGTGGTTATTGGCTACTAATAATTGCTGAGAAGAACCGTACACAAGAAGTCCATTACGAACTTCTGAAATCCAACAGCCTCTTACCATGCATGCGTCAGGTCCAGTTAATCTTAAACCTGTATCTACGCTCATAGTTGAAATACCAATAATATGAACTGCATCATTATCTTGGTCGATACTAACAGCAGTTTGACCTCTTTCTGTTCCAAGACCTTTAATAAAAAAGTTTTCCAGTTGAATCGCAGATACTCGTGGTCTTCCAGTGGCGCTTCTTTCAGAAAGGATACCTATTGTACATCCCTCACCTAATAAAAGTTTACTTCCTCCACCTGGAGACTCGGGATCGACAACCGAACGTGTACCTGGATTAACGCCTCTGATTGTCACATAAGAGCGATTAATTTTAATTGAGTCTGAGAGCCACATGTCTCCTGCTGGTAATTCAATGACTCCTCCAGATGGAGGCATTGAATTAATAAGATCATTAATAATTTCTGCGTTGCGAGTAAAAGTGGGGTCATTTAACTTTGCTCCATAATCTACTGGGTTAAGTGTCATAGTTTGAGGGGTGAGAGCGCTTACTTCTTTTGCCTTAAAAGGAAAACCGCTTAAAAATGCTAATGACCAAACAGATAATCCTACTACAAAGTTCCGTCGTTCTTTTGAATATGGCTTTTGAATAGATTTATTTGTTTCCATATTGTCCTCCTATTAATTTGATAAAAATCAATAATTTTCCTGTTAGGGCTTGTAAATTTTCAAAACTTATTTTTATGCCATTAGTTGCTCCATATTTTGGTTCTGGTGCAAATATGATTTGTTAGAAACATAGGACCTCAATATCCTTTTCATCTTACAGGCTATCAAATGAATCGATAGCCTGTACAGGTGCCTCATTGCTATTATTGTTTTTTAGAATTGTAGTTAATCTGATTGAACACAGTTGTAGAGTGCCATACATTTAATCCAGCATAGCCTTCTTTAAATGCATTGTCCGCTGCCTCAATGACAAGCTTGTCATCCAGATAAACTTTAATACTTTCACCTTTTGTAATCACTTTCAGATGGTAATCTGTGTTCGCTTTTAAATCTAGATTTCCGTTGTCATTATAAACAGCGAGATCCGTGCCTCTTCCATCAGCAAACTTAACTAATTTGACCATATTGTTGAGAACATCTACATTTGCCGCATAGGCATTTTTCGCATCTACATCAGAGCGGAATACTAACGCGCCGGCACCGATTGGATTTCCAACTGTATCTTTGGATGGATCGCTTGGGTGGGAATCAGTATCAAGTACTTTAATTTTCGCTTCATACGTAAAATCACTGCCTTTTTCGTTTGAAAGAATAAACGCATCTCCTTGACTTTGGCCTTGCTTTCCGGCAATCGTATCGGCCCAAAGACCATTAACTGTTGTCCATCCTGACATTTTTGTATGAACAGGGCTCTTTCCCCAAATGGACTTCAATGGGTAAATATTAAGCGATTTTAATTTGACTTCTCCGCCCTTACTATAAAGCTCTAAACCGTTGCTTGACGGCAGCGGAAACAGTTGATTAGTAATAACGCTTACACCATTGTTTCCAAACACTTCAACAGAGGAGCGATCTAAGAAAATATGCATTTTTACCGTTCCATCTGTTGAACTCAGTGGGGCAGTGTGCTTTCCTTTTACATTCTGTCCAAAGTTAAAGCCTCCGGAATTCGTTCGGTCAACAAATACTTTCTGGCTACTTACATCATAACCGATTGTAGCTTGTTCCGTACTTCCTTTACGAACCTGGAGTCCAAACTCCGTTGCTTTTGTACCGGAAACATCAAATTCCGCAATGATTTCAAAAGTATCTCCGGTAATTCCTGAAAGAAGATTACTATTTCCGGAAATTGTCTTATTCTCAAACGCTGTTTTCTCTTGATGCTTGCGGATTCCTTGCAAAGAAATTGGTGTTTGTTTTAAACGAAGCCCTTCTGTCGTTTTCGTTAACTCTAATTCCCTAGGTAGCGATGTAGAACTTCTCCATGTCGTAGTTGGTGTATTGTTTGCATACTGCCAGTTGCTCATCCAGCCAAGCCAATACTTCTCCCCGTTTTTACCTTCAATCCCGCTCCATTCTACCCCTGCATAAAAATCTGCACCGTAGTCAGACCACAATGTCTGCTGAGGCGGGTTTTCACTTTTAAATGTTTTTCCATCGAAATCACCGACAAAGTATTGCATACCTGAGCCGCCAGCTGGTGCACCATCATTGATACTTACTTGTAACACCCATTTTTTGTTGTTCGGATTTCCGTCCACCGGAAGTTGAAATAATGCAGGGCACTCCCATATACCATTGTTACTTCCGTAAGTAGACGCTACCCAGTCACCTGTCACTGTATTCCAGTCAGTTAACTTTCCGTTATCTCTTTGTTCTGCAACCTGAGATTCTTGTTCTTGTGCTACATTGTCAACTTGTGCAGGCATGTTACCTGTATTATACACGTTAACATCATCAATATTAATATGGCCCCAGCCCCCTGTAGCATTATCGACCACTTTAATATACACTACTTCTCCTACATACTTGGACGCGTCCCACACATAACGGCGATACTGTTCATTAGCAAATTTTGTATTTGCTTGGTGAATTAATTCTTTGTCATCGGAAGCTCTTACTAAGGAAACATAGCGATTAGTAATGTCATTCCCGCCGCCAATTAATAGATTTATTTCACCTGAACCGCTTAGCTTAAAGTAAGAAGAATGCATTTCTCCTGTTGCATCGTCTCCTTTATGCTTATCAGAAAACCCCCAATAATGGTATTTTCCTTGTTGATCAAAGGAACCACCCCAATATGATGTCGTGTCGCTCACATGATCGTTTGTAAACGCATCTCCTCTTACCGCTTTCCAGCCAGTCAAATCTCCTGTTTCAAAATCGTGATTTTCAATTTCCTTTGCGTCTGTCACAATATATTTGCCTGTATTAACATTTTGGAACAATGCAGAAGAGTTCCCAACATGCAAACCGAACAAACCGCTTGAAAAGGTTGCATCATTTACATCATGAATAAGATTATCGTCTACATATACTTTGATTTGATCACCAGCTGCTTTTACCTTCAGTCGATATTTTTGATCCGTATCGATCTTAGTATTTTTTTCCGCAATTACAGTGGCAGTTCCATTTTCAAGCTTCATTAGCTTGATTGTATCAGTTAAGGCATCCATGCTAGCAACATATCCATTCTTAGCATCTGCATCAGCGCGGAATACAAGAGCACCTGAACCACCCTTATCACCTACAATGGTGATTTCTGTCTCGTAACTAAATTGATCTCCCTGATCTTCACTCATAATAAATCCATCACTGTCAGCGCTTCCACTTTTGCCATCATTTGTATCATTCCATGTACCATTTACTGTTTTCCATCCAGACAAGTTCGTCACAAAGTTGGTTTTGTTCATAAATTCCACATTACGAAACGCAGCGGTAGAATTCCATGCCGTTAATCCAAACTGCCCATTTTCAAAGGATGAGTCTGTTCCTTCAACAGCTTGTTTACCATTGAGGGAGACTTTTAAATGGCTTGCCTCTGCCTCCACCTTTACATGATAAGTTTGGGAAGTTTCAAGAGTCATTGACTTTGAAGCAATATCAGTTACCTTTCCCTGATCGATTTTACTTAGTGTTACGAGATCTTTTTCAGCATCCACTTTTGCCATATATGCGCTGGTTGCGTCTTTATTTGAGCGAAAAACAACCCCTCCTGCTCCTTCTCGACCATTTTTTTCAACAAGAGTAATGTCCCCTTCTAACTTAAAAGATCCACCCTTTTGAGGTGACAAGGTATACGAATAAGCACCGGACTGTCCGTTTGCTTGAATACCGCCGTCAGGACCAAACTCGCTTGCATATTTCCAATTTTTCAAATCTGGAGAAGTATAGAACATCACTCTATCTTTCGCAGCTAGAGACATCACCCATTGATTTGTCTCATCGTGCCAAAAAACTTTTGGGTCGCGCCAGTCAGGAATCGGGGCATCTAGCATAACAGGATTACCCTCATACTTTTTCCATGTCCTTCCTTTATCATTGCTGTACGCAATACTTTGAACTTGTCCCTTTTCCCCAGAATGAGTAAAGATTGCAACCATTGCTTCTTTACCAAATCCCGCCGTATTGTTCCAATCAATAACCGCACTTCCCGAGAAGATATCCCCATTTTCATCAGGAGATAAGGCAATAGGAAGATGTTCCCAGTGTACTAAATCCGTACTGACAGCATGTCCCCAATGCATCGGTCCCCATGTGGTTCCATAAGGATAGTACTGATAAAAAAGGTGATATTCCCCGTCATAATAAACCATTCCATTTGGATCGTTCATCCAGTTCGCTTCGGGAGAAAAATGAAATTGGTTACGATACGGCTCATTATAATAACCTGGATCCTCTGCAAATGCGTTAGTTGTTAATGGCAAACATAAGACCGTGAAACAGATTAATAGAATACTAAACTTTTTCTTCAGTTTAAATCACACCCCATTTAATAGATTTGAAATTCATATGTGATGTTCCTTGATGAGAATTAAGCTGCACTATTTCCACGTAAGCGATCTAATAAAACCGCGGCAACAATTACTCCACCTTTGACAACAAGCTGCCAATAATAGTTAACGTCCATTAGAGTTAAGCCATTACTAATAACGCCCATAATTAATACCCCAATGATCGTTGCTTGTATCTTTCCTTTACCACCTGTTAGACTAGTTCCACCCAAAATAACCGCGGCAATTGCATCTAACTCATACATTTGTCCTGCAGTTGGTTGACCAGAATACAACCTGCCAGCTAAAACGACCCCACCTAAACCTGCTAATAATCCACTGATGGAATACACATTAATTAATGACTTCTCAACCTTAATCCCTGTTAATCGTGCTGCTTCTTCATTTCCACCAATGGCATAAATATGGCGGCCAAACATGGTATACTTTAAAACATAAAACATAACGATATAAACAAAAATCATGATATAGATAGGGGTTGGTATTCCGAAAATAGCTCCGCCACCAATGAATTTGAACGTTTCATTTTGTAAAACAATCGGATAACCACCACTAATGACATAAGCAAGACCTCGAACATAGGTGAAACTACCTAATGTAACAATAAATGCTGGTAATTTTGTTTTAGCAGTGAAAAATCCATTTATTAGTCCTACTGCATACCCTACAGCCACACCTGATATCATGGCAATAAAGGGGTTAACGCCTGCAGAAGAAACCATAACTGAAACAACACCAGATAAGGCAACTGTTGATCCGACGGACAAATCAATTCCACCAGTTAATATAACAATCGTCATTCCGGCAGCTAGCACAGCAATGATGGATACCTGCTTTAATACATTTAACATATTGGCCGTTTCTAAGAAATTAGGCGCGGTAAAAGAAAGGACAACACATAATAAGATTAAAATCATGATCATACCTAATCGATTCCATAATCCGTGAAGGACCTTCCCAACATGAAGGCTTTCTCTTTGTGATATTGTTTGAGTATTTCCCCTCATTTTCTTTACTCCCCCCTAGTAGCTAAGTACATAATTTTTTCCTGTGTGGCTTCTTCTCTCGAAAGTTCTCCTGTTAACCTACCTTCGCACATGACGAGGATTCGATCACTAACACCTAATACTTCCGGAAGCTCAGATGAAATCATTAAAACTGCCAAGCCATTTTCGGCAAGCTTCGAAACAATTTTATGTATTTCAGTCTTTGCCCCAATATCCACACCTCTCGTGGGTTCATCAAGCAGTAATACTTTAGGTGCGATGGACAGCCATCTAGCGATCACAACTTTTTGTTGATTACCACCACTTAAGTTCGATACCTGCTGTTCCGGTGAGGCAATTTTTATGTTTAGTTCTTTTATATAACGATCAGCGGTAGCATTCACTTCTTTCCAACTAACAATTCCTGCCTTCGTATGCTTTTTCAACTCTGCCATTAAAATATTCTCTTTTACAGACATAGATAAAAATAATCCTTGCTCTTTCCTGCTTTCAGGTACATGAGCAATCCCATTAGCCATTGCATCTATGGGGGATTGTATTTTAACGGACTTTCCATCTACAAATATTTCCCCACTTACCAACTCAGATGCACCAAATAGGGCCCTAACTAACTCTGTTCTACCCGCACCTACAAGCCCTGCTAAACCAATAATTTCACCTGGGTAGATTTTAAACGAAACGTTTTTAACAATGGTGTTATCAGAAACATTTTTCAGTTCCAGAACAGGGGAACTGCTTTTTGAAAGTTTTTTAGGATCAGAAGACTTATCTCGATTAAACAAATCTTTTAAATCACGACCTACCATAAGCTTCACAAGGTGATCGGGGTTTGTCTCTTCAATGGGACCACTTGCAATCCACTCACCGTCACGTAAGACAGTAAATCTATTAGCAATCGTAAAGATTTCTTCCATTCTATGAGAAATATAAACGATGGCAACACCCTGTTTTTTTAAATCCTCAATAATATCAAATAGTTTCATAATTTCTTTATCTGTTAAAGAGGCTGTCGGTTCATCCATGATAAGAACCTCTGCCTTAAAGGATAATGCTCGGGCGATCTCCACCATTTGTTGTTGAGCAACGCTTAGGGTTGAAACCAATTGGCGTGGGTCAAGATTAGAACCCATTGAATCTAATACCTTTTGTGCACTTTTATGCACCTCGCCCCACTTAACCATCCCTAACCGATTTCTCGGAAAGGTTGAACCCATTAAGATATTTTCACTAATCGTCAAATTGGGAGAAAGGCTTAACTCCTGATGAATAACATTTATTCCTTTGTTCCTTGCATCAACAGGATCCTTCCACAAAGTCGGCTGACCTTTAAAATAGATCTTTCCACCATTATTATCAGGTGTATAGATCCCTGCTAAAATTTTCATAAAAGTTGACTTTCCGGCTCCATTCTCACCCATTAAGGCATGTACTTCACCTGGATAAAGTTCAATTTTCACATTGTTTAATACGGTTACACCTGAGAACGTTTTACCAATTCCTTCCATATTTAACACT
>NZ_JAGGQY010000013.1:0-152367 GCF_018613105.1 Bacillus sp. ISL-77 | reverse complement strand
CGCCGAGGAGGCTCCCCGCTACGCCCGCGGAAAGCGAAGCGCCTGGAGCGCAAATCAACAAACAAATTAACAAAGACATAAAAAAGACTGCCGGCAAACCCAAGTTTTTCGGATTTGTCGACAGTCTGAAACAACTACCTATCTCTAGAAATAAGAGACAGGTAGTTGTTTTTATTTTACTCATCAACAAATCACAGTCTAAATGAATCTAGTATGATAATTTTGGATGATATTGAAAAAGTTCTAAATATATATAACCTTTTCTAAAAAAGTTAGAATTTTAAAAAAATAGAATAAAAATTACAATAAAAAGTGTAAAGAGGATTTATAAAAATTTATGGGGGGCAAAAGAAAATATCGTTTAAGGATGTTAATTTCAAAAATGTAACCGTTATCAAGTTTTTAAAAATGATTAGAAAATTGGAGGGATTAATCAATGAATGTTTGGCAACCAAATAGCCCATTAGGGGGATTACCATTTATTAAGAATGCAAGTTCAAAACGTGAATCAAGCTACGATCGAACAGGGGGAAATAGAGATTTTGTTATAGTGGAACCTGGAGCAACTGCAGTAATGGCTGATATCAAAGGAGCCGGGTGTATAAAACATATTTGGATGACTACCAGATGCTATGCACCTCAATACTTAAGGAAGCTAGTGCTAGAAATGTATTGGGATGGGGAAGAAAATCCAAGTGTGAGAGTTCCTTTCGGCGATTTCTTTGGTATAGGGCATGCTACATGCAAGCACTATGTCTCCCTTCCTTTAAGTATGGTGATGGGGGAGAAAAGAGGACCTAAAGGGCCATTTGCTGCATCAATGAACTGTTATTTTCCGATGCCATTTGCCGATGGTGCTAAAATTCAATTAATCAATGAAAGTGAAGAAAAAATAGAGAATTTGTTTTATTATGTAGATTATGAATCATATGACAGCAAGGAACAAATTCCGGATGATCTTGGAAGATTTCATGCCACCTGGAACCGTGAAAACCCTTGTGAAAAGGTAGTGTTTAACAGTGATATTGAAAACCCGGCACCATGGGACCTTCCAGGTAAAAATACAACGGGTGATGAAAACTATGTCATTCTAGATGCTGAGGGGAAAGGGCATTATGTTGGATGCGTATTAAACATTGATAATTTTGATGCCTCCAATCAAGAGTACACATGGCCAGGCGAAGGTGATGATATGTTCTTCATTGATGGAGAACAATGGCCGCCATCCCTCCATGGTACAGGGACAGAAGACTACTTTAATGCAGCATGGGGTTTCCCTAGTGGAGAATATGCCGGTCCTTATCATGGTGTATCTTTAGGAAGCGATGTACAAGAGCACTTTGGAAAATGGAGCCTATACCGTTTCCATATCGAAGATCCAATCCGTTTTAACAAATCGATTCGCGCAACGATAGAGCATGGCCACGCAAATGATCAAGGAAATGATTATTCTAGTGTTGCTTATTGGTATCAACTGGAGCCTCATAAACCACTTCCGGAGCTTCCTCCAGTAAAAGAACGCCTTCCTAGAAGATGGCCAGAACATGGTTTGTGGGATCGATAATTTAAATCAAAAATTAAGGGGGCTGTAAAGGGTGAAGAAAAAAGGAATTCTAACGATTGTTTCTCTATTTTTAGTATTATCTGTCTTTTTATCGGGATGCTCGGAAGAAAAAACAGGAAGTTCAGAAACAAAAGGTGATAATAAATCCATTACTGTTCTTGTTGAAGGGGGAAGCCCGGCATTTAAGGTAGCAAAAGAAACAGCAGCGGAATTTAAACAGAAAACAGGCTATGAAGTGAAAATTGAATCGGTTCCCTATACCGGAGTTTATGACAAATTAAAAGCTGAGGTAGCTTCACAGGCAGGAGCTTTCGACGTTGCAACCATTGATATTCTTTGGTTTCCTGCTCTTGCTGGTGGACTTTTACCCTTAGATGATCTAATCGTAGATGACGTTAAAAATGATTTATTTCCAGGTCTAGTAGAAGGCGGAAGCTATAATAATGAAGTTTATGGAATGCCTGTATGGACGAATGCAAAAAATTTAATCTATCGGAAAGATCTATTCGAAGATCCAAAGAATAAAGCTGATTTCAAAGCAAAATATGGCTATGATTTACATCCGCCAACAACATGGGATGAATATAGAGATACAGCAAAGTTTTTTACTAGAGATACCGATAATGATAAAAAAGTTGATATGTATGGAACAACGGTATTTGGTGCGAACAATGGGGATGCAGTAGCTAGCTGGCTTGATCATGCTGCTCAAGCAGGTGCGAAACCCTTGGTAGTTGGTGATAATGGCAAAGTTCTTGTAAACACGAAACCGTATGTTGATTCATTACAATTTTTAGTTGACCTTTTAAAGAAGGATCAATCAGTTCCAGCAGGAGCACTTGAAATGGCATCTGCTGAAACTTCTGAGCTATTTTGGAATGGAAAATCTGCAATGATGTTAGCATGGGGTCACTTTTATGTCCCTTCAAATGACCCAAAACAATCAAAGGTGGCAGGAAAAGTAGGAAGTGCCCCAATGATCGGTGGGGGAGCAGGAATAGGTGCAGTACCAGGTCCATGGTATCAGGTTATCCCAAGTTCTTCAAAAAAACAGGAGATCGCCAAAAAGTACTTGAACTTCATTTATGATAAGAATGAACTATTTATGAAATCATTGGGAGTAGCAGCCAGAAAATCTGTTTTTGAAAATTATAGCACGAAAAATGGTTATGAGCATTTGCAACCACTTATGACAACATTAAGCGGACCACAAACTCAAAATCGACCTGCTATTAAGGAATGGCAGCAAATCGAAAGTGAAGCACTCATCCCAGCCGTGCAATATGCACTTTCAGGAGAAAAGACACCACAGGAGGCACTTGATTGGGCAGCGGGAGTAATAAAAGATCTATTGCCGCCACAATAAAATGAATATGTTGATAGAACCTTTTCGTGGGCTCTTTATTCCATGAAGAGGTTCTTATCCAAAAAATATAGTTTAACAGATTAATAGAAAGGAGTGGATTTCATGAGAATGAAAAATGGGGCATTATCGACCATGTTTTTCTTTCCTGCAGGTATCTTTATGTTGGTGTTTCTGGTCTATCCAATATTACTTTTAATCAGAGATAGTTTTTATAAGATAGATTTAATAAATCCTTCATTAAGAGAATTTGTCGGCTTTGCTAACTATACAAACTCGTTGACTTCCTCACGATTTTTAAAAGCACTTTGGAACACAGTGGTTTATATAGGAGTAGCGGTGTGTATCGAGTTTATCTTAGGTCTGATCCTTGCATTGCTCCTAAGTAATGCTTTCAAAGGAAGCCAATTTATTCGGACACTATTGTTAAGCCCGCTAATGTTAGCACCTTTAGTAACGGGGTTGATTTGGAAATTTATGCTTAATGATCAATTCGGCATCATCAACTGGGGGCTTTATAAACTAGGACTCCTCTCTGACCCACATCAAATACTCTGGTTATCCGACTCCCGTTTTGCACTCTATTCTACGATTATTGCAGATATCTGGTTAACAACACCTTTCATTATGCTCGTATTATTAGCAGGTATTAAAGGAATCCCCATTAGTTTATATGAATCTGCTGAAATAGATGGGGCTAATAAATGGCATAAGTTTCGTTACATTACGTTTCCTTCGCTTATTCCGGTAGCAACAGTAGCATTACTAATTCGTATTATTGATGCTGCAAGAACCTTTGATATTGTTTGGGTGCTTACACAAGGGGGACCAGGTTTTTCTTCTGAAGTGCTAAGTACATATATGTATAAGACATTAACTCGTTATGGAGAAGTCGGGCAGTCTAGTGCAATGGCGGTAATCTTTATAATCATTTTATTAATCCTAAGTTCTTTCTTCATTACAAAAATGTGGTCTCCTAGGAAAAGACATGGATAAAGATAAGAGAGGTGAAAGATAGAATGGCCCATATGCCAATAAAAGAAACAATGGTAGGAAAACCGGTTTGGATCACTAATTTTTATTATAAACATAAAATATGGACGATGATTATATTTTTGGTCACATGTTTGCTGGCTTTATTATTCTTAGGTCCGTATATCTATCTATTGTTAACGTCCTTAAAACCATCCGCCGAGGCAGTTACTGCACCACCGAGGTTATGGCCTTCGAAATTTTCGCTAGAAAATTATAAAAACATGCTAAATACCTTACCGATAGGGAAATATTTTTTGAATAGCTTAATTACTGCAGGCGCTAGTACCATTTTAAGTGTATTTTTTGGTGCAATGGCTGCATATGGAATCTCCAGGTTCTCTTCCATTACTGGAAATTACTTTTTGTTATTTACCTTAGTGATAAGAATGGTACCAATGATTAGTATTGCTATACCGATGTATATGATTATAAAAAGTATGGGCTTAATTGATACCCATTTGGCCTTAATATTGGTGTATACCAGCTTGAATGTCCCGTTTGCCATTTGGTTATTAATTGGTTTTTTTGACTCGGTGCCTAAAGAATTTGATGAAGCTGCAAGGGTGGATGGATGCAGCTGGATCGGTTCCTTTATACGAATTATTCTACCGGTTTCACTCCCTGGATTGGCAACGACGGCTATCTTTACCTTTATGTTGGCATGGAATGATTTCTTGTTCTCGTTACTTATGACCAGTACGAAGGCAAAAACGGCTACAGTGGGAATTTCAGAATTTTTAACAGCTTATAATCTTGACCTAGGTCCAATGACAGCCGCTGCCATCTCGTTTAGTTTACCGGTTATGATATTTTCCTTTTTCGTTCAACGCTACATTGTAAGTGGAATGACTTTAGGAGCAGTGAAAGAATAATGATTTTAAGGAATGAAAAAAGGCTGAGGGCGGAGTGAGGTAAATTTATGTTCGATGTAACGAGTATTGGAGAGTTATTAATTGATTTTAATCAGACTAGAATTACTGATAATGAGACTGTATCTTTTGTTAGGAATCCTGGCAGAGCCCCAGCAAAAGTATTGGCTGCCTTAGCGAAATTTAATAGAAGGGTTGCGTTTATCGGAAAGGTTGGAAACGATTCCTTTGGACATTACCTTCAACAGGTGAGTAGATACAACTGGAGCTGATGATGCTTTCTTAGGAGGGATTCTTCACAAAATAATAGAATATAATATTAATCCTTCCCAATTGATGTTATCTAAGGTGGTTGAAATGGCTAAGTTTGCTAATACCGTTGCTGCTATATCTCACAAGAAAAGGTGGTATTCCTAGCATGCCTACACTTGAAGAAGTGGAGGAACTATTGGACCTCGAAGGGAGTAAGTAAAATTGATGAAATCTAAGTTAGTAACTGGCCAGGAAATATACCGTCCACAATATCATTTTACTCCTAAAAAAACTGGATGAATGATCCCAACGGATTGGTTTATTATCAACAAGAATTTCATATGTTCTATCAATACCATCCTTTTGGTACCAAATGGGGGCCCATGCATTGGGGGCACGCAGTAAGTAAAGATTTGGTTCATTGGGAGCATTTAGAGATTGGTTTATCTCCTGACGAAAATGGAATGATTTTTTCAGGAAGTGCTGTTGTAGACTGGAATGATACTTCAGGTTTCTTTAATGGAAAAACCGGATTAGTAGCTATTTTTACCCAACACGATTCTGACCCAAACAGAGAGCAACCTAGACAGCAGCAAAGTCTTGCCTACAGTATCGACAATGGTAGAACCTGGATTAAATATAGTCATAACCCAGTTTTAGTTAATGTGGAAAAAATTGATTTTCGTGATCCAAAGGTTTTCTGGCATGAACAAACAAATAATTGGATTATGGTTTTGGCAACTGGGGATTGCATTGAAATTTATAGCTCTCCTAATTTAAAGGAGTGGAGATTTGAAAGTTCATTTAAAGGACACACAGGAGCAAAGTTTGGTGTTTGGGAATGCCCAGACTTATTTACCCTACCAATTGAGGGTGATCCAAACCAAACCAAATGGGTTCTTCTCGTTAGTCATGGAGATCAACCGACTAGTCGTTATGGTTCGAGAACGCAATATTTTGTGGGAGATTTTGACGGCCATACCTTTACAGAGGACGGATCGGATCACAAAGTAAAATGGCTTGACAGTGGTAAAGATAACTACGCTGGAGTCAGTTGGTCAGACACTGTCGATTCCAGAAGAATTTATATAGGCTGGATGAGCAATTGGAGGTATGCAAATGAAACCCCAACACAAGGGTGGAGAGGAGCCATGACGCTTCCACGCGAACTATTTCTGACATCTAAGAGCTTACTGCTTCAAAAGCCAATAAAGGAGTTGGAAAACCTCCGCGATAAACATATCCAAATCATGAATCAAATGATAGCACCAGATAAAGATTTCCTGTCAAACCTTCAAGGAACGACATGGGAAATCATTGCTGAATTTGAGTTTGAAGAAGTCAAGGAATTTGGATTAAAAGTTTTTAAATCACCTAATAAAGAAACTTTGATAGGTTATAATGTCGATAAAGAGGAGATTTACATTGATAGAAGAAACTCAGGTGAAACCTCTTTTAATAGATTCTTTGCATCTTTAGATAGTGTATCGTTTAAAGCTCCAAACAATCGAATAAAATTCCATGTCTTTGTGGATCATTCTTCAATTGAGGTTTTTTGTAATAATGGAGAAATTGCCATGACCAATCTTATATTTCCAGACTCATTAAGTAAGGATCTTGATTTGTATTCGAGTGGAGGGAACGTAAAACTACTCTCACTGGATGTCTATCAATTGAAGCCCATTTGGTCATAAGGAGTTAAATCATCTTAAAACGAAATAAGAAAAAATTTACTAGATAAGATTGAGAGATGGACCGCGAACGAATCAATTTTTATATCAGCAGAGTAAGCGGTACCTGAATAAAATTCTTAAACTGGAGAAACCAAATGCCAAAACTACTGAGACTCATTGACTCTCCAATCAAGCGTAAAATTATCTTATTAGCTTTGTTTTCAGCTCTAATACCTTTACTTGTTATTGGTCCTTTTACGTTCATTTATTTTAATAAAGTAATAGAAAATAAAGTATCTACAACCATTAATAACTTTTTAAATATAGTCGATTGGAATATAAATTCATTTGTAAGCAATGTAGAAAATTTATCTAATGGTATCTTTCTTTCAAATGAAATTCATGCATATTTAACTTATAAAAAAACAGATCCAAAGTTATACAGATTAGAGACTTCATCCCTAGAAAACCTAAATAATATAACGGTAGTAAACAATCCTTATATTAATGCCATTTATGTTGGTAATGAAAATCACGGCTTTTTGAAAATAAACCGTGGGGAACGGAATATTAAAAATAACATCTATCAAACAATAAAAAAGTCCAATATCTATCCGCATTTGATCAATGGCCAATGGCAAGGTGAATGGTTAAATGGTAGTGATTTAAAACTTGTTAAAGATAGTAACCATTCTTTACTTTATGGTAGAAATATTAGAGACCTTGGAACGAAGGAACAAATGGGGTTAGTACTTATTGATCTTGATCAATCTTATTTCGAGAATATGTTTAAAAATAGTAATCCTCCTGGAGATATTTTGGTGTTAGATGGGGATAAAATTTTGTTCTCGAGTAGTGATCATAGTTTCTCTCCCTCTCAAGTAGCTAAAATAATTCAAGGGCGTGGTAAAAGCGGGACAATTAAAAAAGTGATGAATGGAACGCAATATTTCTTTAATTATCATACTAACAAGAAAACAAATTGGGATGTTGTATGTATTATCCCATATGAAAATATTGTTCGTGAGGTAAATCAACTTCGTTTGATAACCATCTCTTTATTAATGATAGCGCTGATATTGTCCTTGATAATTGCCTTATTTATAACTAGGAGAATTACAAAACATTTAAGTTTGTTGCGAATGGTTACTGAAAAAATGGAAAAAAGAGAAACTGTACTTGGTATTCACTTTAATAATGAGGATGAAATTGGACAAATTGGGAACCGAATTGTTCACCTTTATAACTGGAATAATGATTTAACAAAAAGGTTATATAAATCACAAATTAAGGAAAAAGAAGCAGAGCTACTAGCCCTGCAAAGCCACATTAATCCGCATTTTTTATATAATACTTTGAACACTATTTTTTGGATGGCGGAGAAGTTAAAAGCGAAGCAGATTGCAAAAATTGCGATTAATTTGTCAAAAATCTTTAAACTTACATTAAATGATGGAAATCATATTACCTCTGTTAAGAATGAAATAGAACAAGTTAAAAGTTATCTGGATATCCAAAATATTCGTTTTGACCATAAAATCAACTATGCAATTAATATCGAACCTGAAATCCTAGAAGTAAGAATCATTAAATTGCTTTTACAGCCTATTGTAGAAAACTCAGTCTACCATGGTTTAGAACAGCAGGAAAGTGGAACCATCATCATTGAAGGTTATAAGCAGCAAGACGGTTTAGTTTTTAAAATTAGTGATACTGGAAAAGGATTTGACATGAAAGAGGTAGATATAAACACACAAGGTTATGCTTTGAAAAATATTAATGAACGATTGAAACTTTTTTATGGAAAAGAATATGGATTAAAGATCGAGAGTGAAATAGGAAAGGGAACGACCGTTTATCTTAAGATTGGCCTGAATAATGACGGAATCATCCATGACAACATTTAAGGGGTTTTCTATTATGTATAAACTTTTAATTGTTGATGATGAAAAAATTGTAATTGAAGGCTTGAAATCTGCAACTAACTGGAAGGAACATCACATTGAAATTGTAGGATCGGCCTCTGACGGAGAAGAAGCCTTTAAAGAAATTATTAACAAAAAGCCTGACATTGTTTTAGCAGATATAAGAATTCCAAAAATGAATGGATTGGATTTAATAAAAGAAACAAAGAATCTTAATCTAGAAACTGTTTTTATCATTATTAGTGGATATTCAAAATTTGATTACGCCAAAAGGGCCATTCAACTCGAGGCAATTGACTATCTGGTCAAACCAATTGAGGTGGATGAAATTGTTTGTTCTATTAAAAAAGCCATTTTAAAACTTGAAAAAATAAAAAATGAAAAACAAACAACTGAACGGATTAATGAATATCAAATTGCATTAGAAGAAAAGCGTGTTCTTGATTACATCTTAGGACATAGATTTGTTGACCCTGAAATAGACCAAAAATTAAATCGTTTTTCTTTTTTAACCATCGGATTGAAAGGGTTTACATGGGATGATTCAAAAGAGACTAAAAAACTTCAGGTCCCATTAGGTTGTATGAAAAATCTATTGGAAAACAGGGGAATTGAGAGTTTCATTTATACGATTGATAGTCAAATTGTAATCATGTTTTCCAATTCCTGTTTAGAGATTAGGAATGACTTGGTTCATGATCTTGTGTCATTGATTTTTCATGATATCAAATTCAAACCGATTGTTGGAATCAGCAATGTACATGAAAATATTTCGGAAATAAAGAAAGCATACAGTGAAGCAAAAGAAGCATTGAAAAATGGAATTTTTTCAAACCAGTTAGTAACATATTATAAAGAATTAGAAACTTTCAATCATTCATTTGGAAACAGTATTATCGAAGAAATTAATCAATTTTTTAATGAAAAAAACCCAGATCTTCTTAGCAGAATGAATCTTTTCATGGCCAAAGTTTTTCTCGATTGCAAAAAGAGTAACCTGTCACCGGAAAAATCAAAATATTTATGTTTTAAAATCGTTAATCATTTTTTGGAATACATCGAAAGGGAATATGAAGTAAAAAATATCGGCGGCGAAAGATATTTATTATACGAAGAGTTAAATCTATTACAGTCTTTGGAAGAAATCAGAGATTGGCTTGAACAATTTATTGATCAATCAACTGAATTTTTAAATGAGCACCACGTGTCCTATAATGAAAAATTAATCATCGACTTAAAAAGTTTCATAAATACTAATTATAAGGAACCCATTGTTTTAGATGATTTAGGTAAACTGTTCCATAAAAACCCTGCATACCTGTGCAGTTTGTTTTCTAAGGCTGTTGGTAACACCATCTTTGAATATATTACAAATGTTAGATTAAATAATGCGAAAAAACTACTAAGAACCTCAAATTTAAAAGTTTCCGAAATTTGTAAACAGGTAGGCTACGAAAATCAAAAATACTTTAATCAAGTATTCAAGAAAAATATCGGAACAACCCCAGGTTTATACCGTTCACAACACATACTAAAGTAAATTGTGATGGAGTGTTATTTGAGAGTCCACCTGAATCTATGTGGGAAATTGCGAATAATTCAATAAAGCCTTCGGAGGCGAAAGGAAAATGAATAAACGAAATATGAGACTACGAAACATCTTCACAAAAATGGTAGCAAGACTTATTTTTTAAGTTATAAATTCGTTCATTTTGAATAATACTGTATGAAACCATGAAGCGAAAATAATGTGTGTCCAGAGAGCCTTCAAATTATTATATTTGGAGGTTTTTGGTATGCGTAAAGGCTTGAGGAAACATGAAAGAGTTACAAACAGGTTATAGCAGCGGTTTCACCTTTAAGAATTTTAAAGCCCATGATATGCTCCATACCGTTAGAAGAGCTATTCATTTTTACCATGAAAATGGAATTTGGAATAATTTGGTGCAAAAAGCGATGAGTCAAGATTATAGTTGGCTACAATCCGCTAAGAAATACAACGGAATTTATGAGAATCTACTAGCGGACTCAGCAATTGAGTGAAGGAATCTCTATGGTGAACCGGGGATTGGGAAGTCTTCTTTGGTTGCTAAATATTTGCATAATACAAAATATAATCAACAAAATGATTCGAAAGATTCGTCACCTTTCCGAGTGCGGTACAAAACGGTATTGGTTGAGTCATTACGGTATCGAACTTATGAAAAACATGAGAGGCATTCAAGACCTACCAAGCCTGACAAATGGCCCTGGCAAACTGACAGAATCACTGGGCAGTACAATCGAGGACTATGGCCGCACCCTCACGCTTCCTCCTCTATATATTGCCTAAGGCTTCAGTCCGGAAAGCATATCAGCCGGGAAAAGGATCGGAATTGACAAATCTGGTGAAGCCCGGGACTATCCATGGCGTTTTTGGGTTACGAATAATAAATATGTTTCAAGGCATCAAAAGTCTATTTATGTATTTTAAAGTAAGGCTCTTTTCTAAATTATTGTTGCTTTTTTTGATTCGCTGATTAAGTGGTTGGAATCACTGATAAAATTGCAGATTCGCTGATAAACTTACGAAATTCGCTGATATATTAGATTAATTCACTAAAAAGGTGTGATTTTACACCTTATTATGACCTTTTTGGTGATTAAACTTGGTAAATAACCACATTCTTTACGAAAACAACCTAAAAAGGACTTAACACGTTGGTTAAGTCCCTATAATAAATGGATTCGTTTAGTTTTCCTTAGTAAGTTTGGCTTGCAGCCAATATTTCATTCCTTTCCTAAAGTTTATTCTATCGAAAAGGATTATCCATTTAATCCTTTTGTTTCGATTTTACTAGTATGAAGTTTTTTCAAAAGGGACGATCCTAATCAGCACCTCCTCATGATTAAAATGGTTTGGTTCCGATCACCTGGACCGATAAAATCTAATGCCGCAGGAGAAAAGACTGTAACTTTTCTTTTAACGCCCTCTAAAAGAATTCGGATTGATTTAATAACTACAATATTCTGAAAGACATAGCCTCCTGAGAAAATCTCCTTGTTGGCTCTCCTGCCGAGGACAGCGATAATTTTTTTACTAGCCGTTTTAGTGGTAACAGGATCATTCGATTCTTTAGTAATTCGCAATGATTCTTTCTCTGGTTGAAAAACTTCTTCTTCCATCGATGCAACTGTACCAATCTCACATTTATTTAACACCAAGACGAAGTCATAGCCTGTTTCTGTTTTCTTTTGTACAATTTCTACTTCATCTGTAATAATCGTGACGAAATCTACGTTTTTATTTATGTGTGAGTTTTGAGAGGTTTCCTTTTGTTTCACAACTCGATAAAATGCTTTTGCTCCAATTCTTTCATCTGTGAAGTCAAACGGTTTTATACTTTGTGTGCGGACAAAGTAGAGTTGATGCACCTTTTCTTTGCTGTTTAATTGGACACATAACGCAACATCTTCTTTCACAGCCTTTCCCTCTTCGTTAGAGAGCATAGGGACATTCATTTTCATTCCTGGAAATTGAACGAAGATGTAGCTGTAGTTTTTCTTAGGTTGTAGATCCGAAAGTATCATAAACTCACAACCTCTCTATTTTTGTTACAAGATTATTTTTCTTGTAAGGGTATAATTCAATATCATTCTTCTCATTCCTGTATGTGTATGATGAGTTTTCATCGTCACTTTCTTATGAAATACGATGGTTCCCCCTATTTGTTGAGTAAATATGAGGAAATCTATTATCGAAAAATGTAATTGAGAAAAAAATACCTTTTAAAACGACAATTTATAGACTATTCGCTCAATTCTGTGTGAAATAAAATTTATATAATTTTAATCCACAAAATAATATAAGATTCTCGTGTTTTTAAATGAATGTTGTCTTACAATTAAGATAGTAAAACTTTTAATATACTTGGAGGCTGCCATGACCTTTGTTAGTACACGCGGTAATATGAGTAAAATTGTATTTATTGATACAGTCTTTTCGCAAATGTGGATTTTAAGAACAAATATCATCTGCGTGCGATAAATTCCATTAACTTTGTTCGAATAATGGCGCAAACGGTTTATTATTTTTGTGCATATTTCCAATTGAAAAAAGAGACCGATATAAAGTATATTTCTTTTCTTCTCCATAGATAATATAACTAAAGGAGATGATGAGGATGGAAACAAAGGATGATTTTCTAAACGGAGCTAAAGTTACGAAAGATAATCAAATTTATGGAACCCCTAATAGCAAAAGCAAAAATGGTACCGGTGACTCACCAAATGATAATACCGGAAAGAATAAAAAGGGACTTGATCGTTAAATAGTCAGCCAAGAAATTCTTGGCTGCTTTTTTTTTACCAAAATAGCTCTGGGGATAAACTTAAAAAGATTTTATTGGAGCGCTTCAATATGTCATTAAAAGGAAGCCGCTCATACCTATATGCTCCACCAAGGTGGGGCTGGATATTTACAACATAGCGGCCCATCAAGAAGATTAAGAGAAGTTTATTTTCTTGTCAATTTAACACCAACAGTCAAGCACCTAGAAAAATTTCTTTATGGCTAAAACATTTTATGGAGAATATAAATTGTTGATTTACAGTGGGACACGATACTTAAAAATTTGCCGTGAATAAATTATAACTTTTCTCATCAACTTAAGAAATAAACAAATTAGAGAAGTAGGTGTAATAGGTGTCGCGGAACTTTTATCAGTGCTTCACCCTAATTTCTTTAGGCATGGTTTTTTTATTAATGATGTCATCCTGCAGTCATTCACAAATAAAAAATGGTAGTCCAAATGGTGTTCTAGAAAATACGTACAGTATCGAAAAGCCATCGCCAGAGAAAATGCAGAATTTTCATCCAGGTTATTCAGAAACGGACGAACAGAGAGTTCAGGTACATAATATTAATAAAATTCCTCGTGAAGTTTTAGGCTTTTACACAGAACAGGAAGGCGGTTTTCCAGGTTCTCAACCTACATTTAACTCGCAATTCACCAATATAAGCATCATTGCACCCTTTTGGTACAAGCTTGATGATAAACGTCCAGGCAGTCTGATAGATTCCGTTACAGCTGCTCATAAGAAAAAGGTTATTCTAAGCGCTCATGAAAAACAGGTGAAGGTATATCTAGTTGTTCACAACCTCTTTTATGAAACCACGGAGAAGGGTAAGCAAGTAGCGAGTAATGTACTCGATAACGATAAAAGCCGGAGTGTTTTCATTCGAAATTTACGAAATGAAATAAATCAGTTCAGTTATGACGGTATTAATATAGACATGGAAAATTTGTATTTGACAGACCGAGATTCTTTTAGCCTAATGATTAAAAAATTGTCTGATACACTGCATCGTGATGGAAAAGTAGTGACGGTTTCCGTCCCGGCAAACACAGGTGATTCGCGTGCTAATCCCTGGTCACCGTGGTTTGATTACGCAAAACTTGGTCTATTTGCAGATCGGTTAATGATTATGACCTACGATGAACACAACGCAAACACAACACCCGGGTCAACGGCGGCGGCTGATTGGACAGAAGCAACGATTCGTTATGCTTTGAATAAAGGAGTACCAAAATCAAAAATTTTACTCGGTATCGCTGGTTATGGATGGGACTGGGACAAAACAGCAAATAAAGCATTATATAGCTCCTATGCACTGTTAATGGAGCATAAAACAAAATATAAAGCTGAAATTTTGTGGGACCCTCGTACGAAAACACCTCATTACAATTATGTAGATGAAAAAAACCACATCCACGAGGCTTGGTTTGAGAATAGTGACAGTCTGCGGTCTAAACTAAACCTTGTAGAAAAATATAACTTACAAGGAATCGGGATTTGGCGACTCGGCTTAGAAGACCCTATGTACTGGAAGGCCATACCCGAGACAATAAAAGTAAAAAAATAATGATCTATGAATGAATTTTCCCTACAGAAAGTAAGACATATAAAAAAGCAGATCTAATGGATCTGCTCAGATTGTCGAGAAAGGTTCATTTTCTCGGCAATTTTTCATTTTGTCTGATCCAAAATCCCGATTTTTATTTATTGATTGTCCCTGCTAACTGGCCTGTTGATTTCCGCTCCAGGTGCTTCGCTTTCCGCGAGCGGTAAAATCAACAGACAAGTTGAAAATCCTATATATTAAAATTATTTTAACAAAGGTCCTATATTACTATTAAAATAGTAGCTGAGGTAGAAAGAAATGGTAAATATGGCTTTCGAAGTTTTTTCGTAATCGGGATACTATAAAGATATAATTACAGCATATTAATGTCCATATGAATACTATTTATCAATATAAAGGTAGGATGTAAAAGGAAATAATGATACCACTGGATGAAGTAAGTTCTTAAAAGGGAGTGATAGTAAAATGCTTTATATATGGAATATTGAAAAGATCATAAAAGGTACATTAGATAAGCACAATTTAAATATTGACTATGAATTTAACAATAATCTCACTGTACCTATGAGTTATAACATATCGACAAATACTATAAAATTTAATTATCTACAAGTTAACGGTTATATCAACAAAATTAGAATTAAAGAGATAGATGAAAACTTTGTTAGAATTATTCTTTATCATGTGATTGGGTATTACTTGGATTTTAAAAAAAACAAACATGATCTTAGGATTCTAATGTATGGTGAAGATGAAGAAATAGAGAAGCTTAAATCTGAAATTGAAACGAATGCTTGGGAATACGGGAGAACATTGGTACCGGAACAACTGTTACAGTCATATGATAAAGTACGTGAATTAGATAAAACTTTAATAAAGGGCCAATTAACCAATATGTAATCATCATTGTTACTTATGGGGTTTTGTAAGGGAAACTTCTTTTTCGTCATTAATCAACTATCTTAGCTTTTTAAAATATATTACTCGTGAGGTGGAAAAAATTGAAGGCGGATGCTGTTTTTGAAGGTGGTGGGGCTAGGGGAATTGCTTTTATTGGAGCGATTCAAGCAATGGAAGAGGAAAAAGTAGAATGGCAAAGATTAGCTGGAACATCAGCAGGAGCTGTAATCGCTGCTCTTTTGGCAAGCGGCTACAAAAGCTATGAAATTAGAGATCATTTGAGCAAACTAGATTTTTCAAAGCTACGAGGTAGAACGTACTTGAATCGAATTCCGATTTTTGGTACCTTATTAGAACTAATGATTCATCTTGGAATTTATAAAAACGATTACTTGGAAATCTGGATGGATTCACTTCTTATAGAAAAAGGAATTAAGACATTTGCGGATCTACCAGAGGAAAAATTGAGGATAATCGCTTCTGATGTTACGAATGGCCAAATGCTTGTTTTGCCAGATGATTTGGATCGGTATGGGATGACTCCTGCTGATTTTAAGGTTTCAACCGCAGTTATGATGAGTGCCTCTCTCCCATTTTTCTTCCGTCCGGTTATTTGGAAATCAAAAGACCGTAAAAAGTCCTACATTTTAGATGGTGGTTTACTAAGTAACTTTCCAATATGGATATTTGATACGGAAAACCCTCGGTTTCCAACGTTCGGCTTCCGTTTTGTGAAAGATAAAGTTAACATAGATCCAGTAATACCAACGCCCATCCACCTTTTTAAAAATATATTTAATACGATGATTCAAGCCCATGATCTACGACATTTGAACAAAGAGACGATTGAACGTACCATTCAAATTCCAACTGGTGACATCAACGCTACTGATTTTGAATTGGATACGGATGAAATCGATTTTCTCTATATGTCAGGCTATTCTTCTACAAAAGAATTTTTATCGAAGTGGGATTTTGAACAATATAAGGTTAAAAGAATGCAAAGATTAAAGAATAAGTAGCTGAAAAGGCCATTTCTCGAACTTTATTTAGAAAATAGATTAAAAGTGAATGTAATCAGGTGCACAATAGCAAGAGCACCTAATAGATTCGTACCGATATAGAGTAGAACGTCCATTAGTTTCCTCCTCAATTTTTTACACTTCAATACTTAAGTCATTATAAACAAGGTATATTGAAAAAGTTGTCGATATTCCTCATTTTAAATGAACTGTTAACTTCTTTTAATAAAAGAAAAAAATTTTCATTGTTTGACTTATGTTTGTAAAAAAAGCCATGCTATTCTAAGCACGGCTTTTCTCATTTCCACCATTTCCACCATTTCCTTTGCTCGGCGACTGCGATTTGCTTTCTGGTTTCTTCCTCAATCATTTTACTTCGTTCCTTCTCCATTTGCTCCATACGTTCTACATACTTCAAAATTAGATTAATCTTCTCTTCTTGCCTAGCTTCCCGTACTGCCTTCTCCTTCAAATGTTTGATTAAATCTAAGTTTACTTGATCCAAATGTTCTATACGATCCAATAGCTCTTTAGTGTTAGTATTTTGCTCAATATCCCCCTCATTAGTTGTCTGTAACGGCACCACTTCCGTAAAGGTTACCGTTTTATATTCTACAGAGTTCCATGTCATCACTGCCTCGGCTGAACGTTCCATCGTCATACCCTCTTGCTTACTGAATTCGATTAATTTGCGGAGAGTGATAACATCTTTATCTATATAGGTTCTATGTCCTCTATTATTACGCTGAACTTGATACCCATGTCCTTCTAAGAGAATGGCATACTTCCGTAATGTACTACCATCAATTCCAAGCAATTCCTGTACGTCACTAGGTGAATATATTATCGTCATAACACTACACCTCCAATTTAACACTTCTATAAAACGCTGAGAATTCCTTTTTTTATTAGAATTTTTTCTGAATGAAGTATAGGTAATGCACTATATGGAAGGATACGGCTATAAAAGTAAGGATGTCAGACATCATTCAGTGAGAATGAGAGTCGAAAATTAATTTAAGTCTTTTTGAAGTACAGGAAGCAGCCGATATAGTTGCTTCTGCTTCTCATGAGGAATTAAATATGATCTTTGGTTCGGTCATTAACGAAAACTTAGATGAAGAAATTATCGTAACTGTCTTTGCCACTGGATTCACTGAGCATGTCATTGGTCATAAGAAGCAAATAAGAAGAATAAACATCAAAATAGTGTGGGGATTTCTTACTGGGAGGAATAAACATGAACGATGTCTTTGCGAGAACAGCAAAATTTGAACACCGTTTTTGGCTCCAAATATTAGGTGATCATTCGAGGCTTATTTTCGAAGCTCTTGCACCCGTTCAAAAAGAGGAAATTGAGAAGGCATCATCTTTTATTCGAGTTTTTGACAAACTTCTGGAGCGTGCAAATTCCTCAGATTTAGTGCCATTAACAATTGAAGCTGAAACAGAGGTTATAAGATTACGGGAATTTAAATTGGACTTATTAAGAAAACATCTGATAGGGAAAATAAAAATTCACCTTTCGCCAACCTTTATTAATCATATGGTCAATGAATTAGAGGAATACTTAAGAATTTTAATACACCTAAAAGCAGGGGAAGCTCCTCCTGTTTACCATGAACTACATCATCATCTTTTATGGTTATTAGATGCTGCGGGTCATTCAGAGGCAATTTCCTCTAATTTAGATAGTGTTGAAAAGAAACTCATTGAGAAAAGTAATACATTTAGGAAGAACTTTGAAGATTTTTACCTGAAATCAGTTGAACTAGCAGGATATTTAAGAACTAATTTGACCTCGTTCCCTGCTTTGTTAAAAATGAATTCAGACAGCCAGTTAGAAATAAAATTATTTCAAAATTTTCTACATGAAATAGAAGAACTCAGACTAAGTAAGCAAGCATTAGGAACATTCGCCCCCCTAATGGCGGATCATATGTACCGTGAAGAATGTTATTATCTTATGAAATTAGCAGAATCGGCAAATCTTGACTCACCCAATTGTGATCCTGCTAAACCTCGACTTAAGGAATATTTTAATGAGAAATAAAAGGGAAACACAACCACAACCAATGATCGGTCAAGCATGGACTGGTAGACATGTGATCTTGCTTCACTGTACAAACAATAATCAATTAATAAATCTTTATAAAAGTTTCCATGCTCCGTTTGAGCCTCCACGTCAAAATTGTGCAGAAACTTTGTCGCAATTACTGAGTATCGGATATCGTGTTATGGCGATTACGCCCATATCAGCAAATCATATTCAATATTTTTTGGTACTAGGAGATTAAAGATGCAGAATCCACGAATGCGATAAAAATGAACCCAATCCTTTGCAGTGGGTTCATTTTTTGTTTCTCCATTAATCTAGATTCTCCGAAATTAATTATTGACAAAGTGATTGAATACTACTAAAATTAGAAATTATTTAACAATAATTTAGTTTGTGAGATAAGAAGTAATAATGCATAACTTTTTTTAGCGGGGGATTTTGAACCATTTGTTCTTCTACATAAATTAAATACTAAGCAAGCTATGATTGCTATGGATCAAACTATAGCAGGAGCAGCTTCTGGAGAGACCGCAGGAAATCTGCGGCGCCGAAGGGTTCACAATCTCAGGCAAAAGGACAGAAGAGTACGAGTTTTATTTGTTATTCTGACAAAAGAGTAATGGATATTATTTGTTATTCTTATGACCGAAGAGATTGGAGAAATTCCAATCTCTTTTTTCATGGAGTTTAACCATTTGTTCATATCTTCACAAAGTGAACAAAGGAAATTATTACTAATGAGGGGGCAAATGAAGTGGTACAACAAGAATTAAAACGAGATTTAAAAAATCGGCACGTACAACTGATTGCGATTGGAGGTACGATTGGTACAGGTTTATTCCTAGGTTCAGGAAAAGCCATTCAGTTAGCAGGTCCATCTATCATTATTGCATACTTAATCGTGGGTATCGCATGTTTTTTTGTAATGAGGGCATTAGGAGAGCTTCTTTTATCAAATAAGGGCTATCAATCATTTACGGACTTCGCCGAGGATTATATTGGACCGTGGGCTGGTTATGTAACTGGATGGACGTATTGGTTTTGTTGGATTATGACAGCAATGGCTGATATTATTGCTGTTGGTGTATATGTACAATATTGGTTCGATATCCCACAATGGATGCCTGCTATAGTCTGTTTAATTCTATTATTGGGACTAAATTTATTAACAGTAAAGCTATTTGGAGAATTAGAGTTTTGGTTTGCTTTAATTAAAGTGATCACCATTCTTGCTTTAATCATCATAGGGGTCATTTTGTTAATTATTGGATTTCAAACAGATTCAGGAACGGTTACAGTAAAAAATCTATGGAGCCATGGTGGTCTTTTCCCAAATGGAATATCAGGTTTCTTACTTTCTTTTCAAATGGTTGTATTTGCATTTGTAGGTGTTGAATTAGTAGGTGTATCAGCAGCCGAAACATCCAATCCACAAAAAAATATCCCATCTGCAATAAATAAAATACCTTTAAGAATACTGTTTTTCTATGTGGGAGCCCTTATTATCCTTTTATGCATCAATCCATGGACGCAACTGAATGCAGGAAACAGTCCTTTTGTAAAAACGTTTAGTTTAGTTGGTATTCCGATTGCTGCAGGAATTATTAATTTTGTCGTCTTAACATCAGCTGCGTCTGCCTGTAACAGTGGATTGTTTTCAACGAGCCGCATATTATTTAATTTAAGTAATCATCAACAGGGACCAGCGAATTTTGCTAAATTAAATAAAAATCATGTACCGAGTAACGCATTATTTATATCTGCACTTGTTCTTTCCGTCGGAGCTCTTTTAAGTAAGCTGATTCCAGAACAAGCCTTTGGTATCGTGACAACGATTAGTGCGATTTGTTTTATTTGGGTTTGGAGCATTATCTTAATTTGTCATCTGCGATATAAGAAATCACGCCCCGATTTACATGAAAAGTCGATTTTTAAAGCACCGTTTACACCATTTATTAATTATCTTGTTCTCACGTTATTTGCATTTATTCTCATTATTATGCTATTTGCAGAATCAACTCGTGTCGCTTTATTAATGACACCATTATGGTTCATTCTTTTATTCATAGTGTATTCATTTAAAAGGACAAAGGGAAAAAATATTAGAATATCTGCGTAAAGTAGAATTCTTGCAATATAATAAAAATATTGTCACATGATATGTATCGTGTTACTATTAGATGAAATTAAATTCCTTTAATTTGGTCCAGAGAGGCCAAAAAGGCAAAAGTAAACTTCATTATACTAATTATGTATATGAATGCCCTTTTGTCCTTTGGATGAAAGGGCATTTTATTTTTGCCCATTATCTTTTAATCAAAGTCCTGTGAGGCTTGAAAGGAGAACGACAAAAATGGATTATCGTAAAAAAACAGTAGTTGCATCAGTAGCAGGTTTAACATTAGAGGGCATGGATATCATGTTTATCTCCTTTGCGATGTCGATGATTATTGCAGAGTTTCATATTGACATGGTTGCTGGAGGTCTTATTTCTTCGATTACCAATTTAGGTATGCTCGCTGGAGGAATCATTTTCGGTATCTTAGCAGATAAATTTGGGAGAGTTAAAATATTTACCTATACGATTCTACTATTTGCTATCGGAACGGCGTTAACTGGTTTAGCCGTAAATATTGGACAAGTATACATCTTTAGGTTTATTGCCGGCTTAGGCGCAGGTGGGGAATACGGAATTGGTATGGCGCTTGTGGCTGAAGCATGGCCAAAGAATAAACAAGGACGCGCTTCTTCTTATGTTAGCATCGGTGCACAATACGGTGTGATTCTGGCTGCTCTTCTTAGTGCCATGATCCTGCCTGCTTGGGGATGGAGAGGATTGTTTTTCATCGGATTGGTTCCGGTTATATTCGCCTTTATCGTCCGAAAAAAATTAGACGAATCACCCGTGTGGCTTGCATCACAAAAGAAAAAACAACTTGTGCCAAAGCAAGGGAATTTAAAGCAATTGTTTGCTACTCCAAGAACTTCAGTTACGACGATTGCTTTAGCTATTATGGCAACGGTCCAAATTGCAGGTTATAATGGCTTGATGATTTGGCTGCCATCCATGCTTCAACAATCCCAGGGATTATCAGTTTCAAACTCGGCTCTTTGGACGATTAGTACAGCTGCGGGAATGATTGCAGGTATGTTAACTTTTGGACAGTTTATGGATCGACTTGGAATGAAGCGGTCATTCGGAATCTTCTTATTCGCTTCCGCAATCGCAGTCTTTTTATACTCCTTTGCGTCAGGAAGTGCGGGTCTTTTAATCGGCGGTGCGATTGTAGGATTCTTCTCGAATGGAATGTTTGCTGGTTACGGTGCATTAATAAGCAATTACTATCCAGTAGAAATTCGCAGTACAGCAACCAATACTATCTTTAACTTCGGTAGAGCATTAGGGGGATTATCTCCTATTTTAGTAGGATATATCCTGCAGCATGCTAATGTTACGATTGCAATGGGATATCTTGCTGTACTCTACTGTATCTCCTTTATAGCAATGGTTAGTTTGAAAAAAAGAAAAGATAATCAAGATCAAAACATTACTTTATCTAAAGCAGTGTGAATTGACTCTTATAGCATCTTCATAAAATAATAAAATCTAAACTAAATTGAGGCTGCAAATCAAATTGGATTTGTGCCTCTTTTTTATGGAGATTGTTCGCTAATTTTTCCTGATTCTTTAATTCTAAGGCCTCTTTTTCGTGATAAATAGTATTGTTGGTGTCATTATAACGTCCCCAAACATACACTCTTCTTAAAGATGGGTTGGAAATTAGACGTTGAGGAGAGGACAAATTGAACTTCGAGATGCAAAAAGCGAATATGTTGGCTGAAAATATCAAGGGTTTTATAAAATATGTTCAGAAAAGCCATGAAAATAAAAACAGCTTTAGGTTTAATCCGGATAAATTGTTTCAAATAAAACTCCTGATTGAGGAGTTTAAGTTTCAAATACTTGCAGATGAACTTTTAAGAATCAATAAGTTTTCTTGGGATGAAAAGTACACGTATTATTTAGTTGATCAATTTATAGAAGGAATCGAGATTATTGATGAATACATCCATAATAACTACAATGATTTATTTCTCTTAACGGCTAGAGTTTACACATTAAAGGATCTCAGTCAATCATTTAGCAGGCAGGGAAAACTGTATCATTGGTCCTAAGATTTCCTTTTTTTAACTAAGGCATTGGTATTAATAAAGCCAATGCCTTTTCATTTCGTCAAATAGGAATTAATGTAACCATACCCGTACAAAATACAGGAACAAAAGTGAAGGGTATTTATGCTATTATTATTTGATTATAAGAATTTTCAGGAAATAGGTTGACACATTCGGACAAACCATGATATAAACACAATAAGAAATTTTTAGTAATTAAAAGCATAAAAGTATGAAATAATATGAGAAAAGTGGAATAAACAGGGGGAAATGACGATCATGGAAACTCGTAGCAAAATTTTAGACTGTACCATTCGTGATGGAGGATTAGTTAACAATTGGGATTTCAGTGTCGAATTTGTTCAAGACTTGTATAACGGCCTAAGTGAAGCGGGTGTTGAATACATGGAGATTGGCTATAAAAATTCTCCAAAGCTTCTTAAAGCGACTGAGCCCAATCCATGGCGATTTCTTGATGATAACTTCCTGAAAGAAATTATCCCTGTCAAAAAGTTCACGAAGCTATCGGCTTTAGTCGATATTGGGCGTGTAGATCCCAATGATATTCTACCTCGTGAACAAAGTGTTTTAGATATGATTCGAGTAGCGTGCTATATCCGTGAAGTAGATAAGGGCTTAGAACTTGTCCAAATGTTCCATGATTTGGGATATGAGACGTCACTGAACATTATGGCATTATCAAGTGTTCCTGAACAACAGCTGATCAAAGCTTTTGAATTGGTGAAGGAAAGCCCTGTAGATGTGGTCTATATCGTTGATTCCTTTGGAAGCTTAGACCCTGTAGATATTGAGCACCAAGTGAAAAAGTTCAAAGCGTTGATCCCTAACAAACAGCTTGGAATTCACACACATAACAATATGCAGTTAGCTTTTGCCAATACATTAACTGCGATGCGAAATGGGGTTACATATCTCGATTCGTCTGTATATGGCATGGGTCGGGCAGCAGGTAACTGTAACACAGAACTTCTTGTTAGCTACATCCAAAAATCAAGCTATGAGATTAAGCCAGTTCTTGGAGTCATTGAGAAGCACATGCTAGAAATGCGTGAAAAGTGGGAGTGGGGCTTTATCATTCCTTATATGATTTCAGGTGTTCTTAATGAACATCCACGTGTTGCCATGGCATACCGTGATAGTGCTGAACGTGATCAATTCGTAGATTTTTATGACAAGGTAACATCACCTGAAAGTACAGTGGCTACAACTTTAAAATAGGTTAAATTACTTAAAGCACCTCTATATTTGAGGTGTTTTTTTATCTTTACTAATTATATATGAGGGCAAATCTCGCATTACATAAAATTTGCTTTTTCAACAAAAAAACAACCTACTCTTCTTTTTTGATCATTCCCTCTATCAAATTGTCAAAATTCTTATTAAAATCCCTATTTCCAGTTTCTTGGTTATCGTTTATACTATTCTAGAAATTATAAAAAATTATTGGGGGAAAATTTTTTGAAGCGTCTATTGTCCGTTTTACTAGCTGTAACTCTTACTCTTGGGTTGATACCTATCACTGCTTTTGCACAGATTGATTCTCAGGACCAGGAGTTTCAAAACTTTTTACAAGAAATCGGTATGTCGGAAGATGAATTTTTAACATATTTGGAGGATATACACGACTTTACCCTGGCAGACTTTGATTCAGTCTCAGAATTAAAGGATTATCTGGGACCACTTGTTGACGAAAGCAATTTACAAGATTTGCTCGATGAGTTCGAATTAACGAAACAAGAACTCGAAGATATGCTTGCTGAAAATAGCACTTCCTTGGATGAGTACATTTTTTACGACGACCTTTACTTTGACGTTTATGAATTTCAATACCAGGAGGAATTAACCCCGATTACAGATGAAAGCCTCCAGCAGCTTCTTGATGATTATGAGTTTGAATCAAAAGAAGAACTTGAAAAGTTTTTAAATAAATACGATGATTCGATTGAAAACTACGAAAACATTGAAGAGCTTGAAGCTACAGTAGCAGTACTGGTCTCTCAGGAAGGAAAAGACGAAATAATCAACATTCTCGATAAGTTTGGCTTATCGCTTGATGAGTCCAAAAAGCTTGCAAATTACTCCATGAACATTTTTGAAGACCCGAATACCAATGTGGAGGATTTCTACACAAAATTAGAAGATATCGCGAATCGTCTAATGGCATTCCGTGAATTCGACAGTTCTGATGATCTGTCCGCGGATGAAATTGCAGAAATACTGGATGTTTGGAATGATCTGCTTAATCTTTTCGAATTGAAAATGGAATTTTATTTAACCAAAGATGGAAAAACAATGCCTCTTTTAGTGGAATCTCTTTTAAAAATGGATTCTACAAATGGTGCGGATTTAAAGATTAAAATCTTCTCGAAAGACGGAGAGTTTCTTGCTGATATGGTGATCACAGCTGAAATGTTCGGTTCAGATTTCTTGGATGAAACTGGTGAAAACCTGAAGCAAACAGAACAAGTCGCAAAAGAGGTTTCCAAAGTAGCTACAAAGCTTCCTGAGAAAGCACTAAAAAGGACAGTCAAAGGCGGCAAATTGCCAAACACCGCTTCAGACTATCTGCCCAATGCATTAGGCGGCCTTGCCATCGCAGCTGCTGGCATAATTCTGTTCAGAAGAATGAAAGTAAAAGGGATTTAATAAATGAAAAAGGAAAAAAAAGGGGGAACTAGGCAGCTGGTTCTTCTTTCCCTATCAATCGGGATTGTCATTTTTGGATTATGGTTCAGTGGAACAAATGCTTTTAAATTTATAAAAGGGTATTTGTTATTTAAATCCGCTCAAGCCAACTCTGAACAGGTTGAAGTGAAAAAGACTGAATCTAAAAAGCCCGGCGCCATTAATGCTGGAGACTCTCTATATTCCGAAATTCCGAAAAAAGGGGAAATAATCGGTGAGCTGTTTATTCCGAAATTAAGGGCAACGCTTCCCATTTATCACGGTACAGATGAGGATGAACTAGAAAAAGGGGTCGGCCATTTTGCAGGAAGTGTCCTTCCCGGGGAAAAAGATAACTCGGTGCTATCTGGACATCGCGATACGGTCTTTCGCAGACTTGGCAGTGTCGGAAAAGGAGATCTTTTAATTGTTTCCACTTCAGCTGGCAAATTTACGTACAAGGTCAGGAAGGTTCGGATTGTCGATGCCGTCGATCGAACCGTCATTGTTCCTAAACCACGTGCTACATTAACTGTGACAACATGTTATCCGTTCAATTTTATCGGAAATGCCCAGCAGCGTTATATCCTTGTGGGGAGTTTAATAAAAAGTGAGAAAAAGTAAAGCTGGTGTAGGGGCTCCCCCCTGCAACAGCTTTACTTTTTTTAGTTAAAATTACTATGCTCCCAAAATTTTAATATATTTACATATTACATTGTTAAACCAAACAACTTTAAATATAATGGGAATAGTTGGATAGTTGAAAAAATAAAAAAGAATTTGAATTATATTGCAAATTATTTATAAGACAACCTTAAGAAGAGGTAATGTACAGTATGAATGAGGAGTTAATAAAAAATGCAAATGCAAGCTATCAGTTAGCTGAGCAGGAGGCTGCTCATTATTTTAAATCACTTTTTGATCAGGTTATGCAAAAGACCTTTGTCCCTACATTAACGAAAGATATTCAATCTTGGAAACACAACCATATTCATCACACTTCGATATTATCCTTTTTTTCACGTCGAAAGGGAAAACCTGATAATCGAGCATATCACAATTATATCCGATGGCTCAATTACACCGGCAAACTTGATAATTACTTGGATCGCAGCATCTCCTATATTTTCATGCGGGACCTAGGCAAAGCTCTGGACTCAACTGAGACACAGAATAGGGTAAGGCGTGTCGTTGACAGTTTAAAAAATCACCTAATTCAGTCTACCGCAACAAACCTTAGTGTCAATTCTGAGACGTTTAGCATGGCCGGGTTGTACCGAATCGCCCAGAAAGAAGGCATCGAATCCACGATGATCTGGTTGCTAAACAAATTAAAGACTGTATCCTCCAATATTCCAACGGGAATGGATGCTGAGAATGCTCAGCGAAAGCTCATTAAAATTATTGCTGGGGTAATTATGCATGAGGTGGAAGAGATGGGCGATGAGGTATCGCCTGAAGAAAGAAGGCAGAAACTTGATGGTGCTATTAGGCTAGGCTATTGCTATGGTTTGACCTATCCATTTATTGACGATCTTCTCGATGCCAAAGTCTTATCTGCCAATGAGGAAAAACAATATTCCGATTTAATTCGTACCACCCTTATCACAGGAACTGTGCCGGAATTGGGTGAGTGGACGGGGAATAACGTAAACCTAATCCGATTTATTCATTCAGAACTCCGCGATGCCTTTGAGTATATTAAATCTCACTTGCGTCTAGACACCCGCAAAAAATTTTTCGAGCAGGCCTATGTGTTTTTTAATTCACAGGAAGTGGACCGTGTAAAGGATCTATCCAACGCAAATTACTCGAATGAAGAGTTATACATTCCGGTCATTTTAAAATCCTCTTCTTCCCGATTGATTGTCCGCTCAGTTATTAGTGCTCCGGAGGATAAAGGCTTTGACACCCGAACATTCTTTTATGGCATATACAACCAGCTTGCGGATGATTTTGCAGATATGTATGAAGACTTGAAGGAGGGCAGGGTAACCCCCTATACCTATTATCTGAAATATCATGATAAGCGAATCGATCTTATCAATCCCTTTGAATTATACTGGACGGTCATCTCCAATTTGATCCATAAGGTGTATCACTCAGATCACAAGGCCTGTGAGGTGATTCTTGATCGTGCTATAAATGGTCTTAAGAGATTTAAAGAACGAATGGGAACTGAAAAATACAACGAAGTTATGAAACTATTTTTTTCAGGAGTTCCAAAGTTTAATCATGTGATTCAAAATATGGTTCGGGAAGCTGATGATGTCGATTTCTTTGATAAACTACTTCGTGACCATATGATTACCACTCTGAAAAATGAACGGAAAGAGCGGGAAGGGTTTTTAGACACTGTTGAAACTGTTCGTAAGGAGATCAACCACATCTTAAAAATCCCTAAAATCGAAGAAGTTGAGCCAATAATTGATGCTGCCAATTACAGTCTGGAAGGTGACGGGAAGCGATTGAGGCCAATAATGACCTGGGTCATGGGCGTTAACGAATATGGACTAAATAAGTCTGCAATCATGCCACTTCTGAAATCATTGGAATATATGCATACCGCATCCTTAATCTTCGATGATTTGCCATCACAGGATAATGCCTCTACCCGTCGGGGGCGTCAAGCTCTACATTCGGTTTATAACGTTGCTATAGCAGAATTAACTGGCCTGTTTCTGACCCAAAAGGCAATAGAAGAACAAGCATCTCTTGATCAATTCGATTCGAAAGCGGTGCTTAACTTGATCCAATACTCGGCTCAAATGACAGCTGTTATGTGTAAGGGACAGGCAATGGATTTGGATTCTAAAGGGAAACAATTGACACTGGAACAATTGAATTTGATGTGTTTTTATAAAACCGGAATAGCATTTGAAGCTTCCCTGATCATGCCTGCAATCCTTGCTCATGCAAAGGAGTACGAAATGGAAGCTTTGAAAAAATTCGCCCAACATGCTGGTATTGCGTTTCAGATAAAAGATGACCTGCTTGATGTGGAAGGAGATCTGATCTTACTCGGAAAACCGATTGGCAAAGATGCTGAAAACAACAGTTCTACTTTTGTGTCAATCCTAGGTCAGGATGGTGCTAGAAAAGAGATGTGGGAACATTACTGTCTTGCAATGGAAGCGTTGCACGAGATGCCACGCAATATTACTTTTTTGAAGCATTTATTAAATTATATAGTTAACCGCGATCATTAATCGTTTGTCATATTGTTATATTTAGAAGATGTTTAAACCATTGTTTGTTTTACTTGACGTTTTGTCCTGGTAAAAGCAATAAAATCACAAAGTTCTTCTTCAGTTAATGGAGTACCATCGAGATAAATTAAACTGTTACCCGACTGTAATACGCAGTTTAATTCAACCTTTATTTTTTCTTCGTCGACCCGATTTAAGAGAAAATCAACTGTTGTATCAAATAGTTCGGCCATTTGAGATAAAGCATGTAAAGAAGGCTCTCTATACCCTGATTCATAGCCTGCATAGGTACTTTTGGCAATGCCCAGCTGATCGGCTGTTTCCTGCATTGACCACTTTTTAAGTTTTCTAAGGTTTACTAATCGTTTTAACACTCTCGTTCCCTTCCCCCATGTTTGTTTGCTTGATTATATCATAGAAAAAATCGATTAAAAAGAAATATATACGCGAAATGAAAACAATGATTGATTTTATTATCATAATAGCTTTATAATCAGTTATATTCATTCGCAAAACGCGTACGGGCAGAAATAAAAGTAAAGCGGGGGATAAGGATGAAAAAAATATTATTACTTGCAACAGGGGGAACAATTGCATCGGTGGAGGGCAATGAAGGGCTAGTTCCTGGCATGTCTCCTGAAGAATTACTCCGATATAGCCTGAATGTATCAGAATCAATAAAGGTAACGTGCAAAATTCTTATGAATAGAGATAGCACAAATATGCAACCAGAACATTGGGTTATGATGGCAAATGCAATAGCCGATAATTACACTATGTATGATGGATTTGTCATTACACATGGTACTGATACATTAGCCTATACTTCCTCAGCGTTATCCTATATGCTGCAGGGGTTACAAAAACCTGTTGTTGTAACTGGATCCCAAGTTCCAATTAGCTTTAGTCGAACCGATGCCGTAAAAAATGTTGCGGATTCAATTCGATTTGCTTGTGAAGATATTGGTGGCGTTTTTGTTGTCTTTGATGGACGAGTTATTATTGGAACCCGTGCAGTCAAAATTAGAACGAAAAGTTATGATGCTTTTGAGAGTATTAACCATCCTTATGTTGCATATATAACTGGGAACGATGTTAATTACTATTTCAAACCAAAGTTGGTGCAGCAAGAATTAAGTGTAGATACACGTATTTCTCCAGATGTATTTGTTTTAAAATTGTTTCCAGGAACGAAGCCTGAAGTATTTGATTTTGTGAAATCTTGCTATCGAGGTGTCATTATTGAAAGTTTTGGCAATGGGGGGCTTCCGTTTGAGGAACGGAACTTATTACCCAAGATTAAAGAATTAACTGAGGCTGGTATAGCCGTTATCATAACTACTCAATGCTTAGAGGAAGGGGAAGACCTTTATCTCTATGAGGTTGGAAGAAAGGCAGCACAATATAATATCACACTATCAGGTGATATGAACACCGAAGCTATTGTTTCCAAGCTAATGTGGGCGCTTGGAAAAACAAATGATAGTATAGAGGTAAAGACACTCATGGAAACCCCCATTGCGTGGGATTTAACAACTGATTACGAATAAATAGATTGAAGACCGTTTAATTATTTGAACGGTCTTCTTGCAATAAATGGCTGTTTGTATGTATCTATTACTTCCTTTTAGTAGAATCAGCATCCCCAAATTCAACTAGGAAATTGGTACTGAAAGCGTCCTTGCTCACTCAAATTCTATTCTCTAGAGGACTTCTATTATAGTCTTTTTTATCCATTCACTTTATATATTTACTCCTATAGTATAAATAATAAATGCAAGGAAAGAAGGAAGATCGTGAACACGGATCAAGCTTTTGATTTGTTAATGGAAGCAGGAGTCACAGAAGATACTAGTATTCAAACGGTTAGACGGTGGCTCCGTGAAAGAAAGATTAACTACGAGGGAACAGGACAACGGGATTCAGGATACATAATTGATAATTCAGATCAAGTTTTTAACATGTTAAAGGATGCAGGTGTAACCGATAGCATCGCATTTCAAATTGTTCGTCGCTTGCTGCGTGAAGGTAAGATTCAAACCGTGGGGACTGGAAATCGGAAAACAAATAACCAGCAAAATGAAATTGATTCAAAGCAATTTATAATTAGTCCGTCAGATCAAGAAAAGGTCGTCCACCAATTGAAAATAAGAATAAAAGCACAGGATGAACATATAAAAGGGATTGAACATCTACATAAGACGTCCGTAACCAATTTAATTAAGCAAAGAGATATTTTACATAAAGAAATTGCCAACCTAAAGAATGAGAAAAGTGAATTACAAAAGGAAACCAAGAAATTACTTAAAGAAAATATTGATTTAACTAATGAATTGTTAAAATTAAAAGAAGAACTTTTTAAAGGAAACAAAAGAGGCACTGATAAGACACATGACATTCCTCCTGTTTCTCCTAAATCGAATGATTATCGTCAAAAATTAGGCCTTTCAAAAATGGCGAGCGATAAAGAAGTCTTAACCAGGTATAAAAAATTATTAAAATTAACCCATCCAGATCACGGCGGTAATGCAATAGCCTTTCATTTCATTAAAACCGACTATGATTATTTTAGAAATAGTATCAAAATGAAATAAGTTCAAAGGATTTATAGCTTTAGTCGCCAATAACCCTAGTGGCGACTTTTTTGCTTGGCTAAAAGTTCAGAAAGAAGGAAAATTAAATAATAATTCATAAAGAAGGAAGAATGAAAAGAGGACTATTCGCTCATCAGATAAGTTCTAACTAATATGATTAATAATAAAGTAAGTAGCATTTAGGAGGAATATCATGCGGCGAAAGTTTAGGGGAAAAATGCTACGGGTATCCTTGTTCCTAGTAGTTCCCGTCTTAATTTTTGGAAATTACTTTGCTACAGCTACAAATAACGAAAATACCCACAAAAACCGAATTACCGTTTTTTTGGCTGGTGATTCGACCGTTTCTGATTATTCCAGCTCGTTAGCACCTAGGGCAGGCTGGGGACAAGTTTCTAAACGGTTTTTCGATGATAAGATTGTCGTAAATAATGAGGCCGCATCTGGTAGGAGTTCAAAAAGTTTTATTGATGAAGGGAGACTCAAATCAATCTTAGATCAGATTGAGAAGGGTGATTACCTGTTTATTCAATTTGGTCATAATGATGAAAAAAAAGAGGATCCAACCCGTTATACGGAGCCCTATTCAACCTATAAAAGCTATTTAAAACAATATATTGACGGTGCCCGTGCTAAACAAGCCATTCCTGTTCTAGTGACACCTGTTGAACGCCGGCGTTTTTCTGAAAAAGGAAGAGCGCGTGATACGCACGGGGAGTATCCTGCTGCCATGAAGGAGCTTGGAATGGAAGAAAATGTACCTGTCATTGACCTTACTGCCAAAAGCAAGGCATTGTTCGAGGAGGTTGGACCAGAAGAAACGAAGAATATTTTCCTTTGGCTTGATGCCGGAGAGAATGTTAACTATCCAGACGGAGTTCAGGATAACACTCATTTCCAGGAGGCTGGTGCTGAGAAGACTGCCCGTCTTGTGCTTGAAGGCATCGAGGAATCAAAGCTAGTACCGCTTTGTAATCACATTTTGAAATAAGGAAGAAAAATCAAGTGAGGAACTATCATGTGATAGTTTCTTTTTTTTCTCAAATGGGAGACATTCCACAAAGAAATCTTCTAATATAAGATATAATGTACATTGTAGTAATCCATACAGTTTAACAAGGAGGGGGAAAACAGCCTGAAAACAAGAAAAATATCACTCCAGACCAAAATATTTGGGCTGGTCCTATTACTGGGATTATTGTTGATCCTGCTGCTGACCACATTTTTCAGCTATATGGAAAGTAAACAAATAGAGGAAAATAAGGGAAGGCTGGCACTGGAAATCTCCCGAACGGTTTCATTCATACCGCCCATTATCACCGCCTTTCAAACAAGTGACCCATCGAAAACAATTCAGCCCATTGCCGAAAAGATTCGCACTGAAACTGGTGCTGAATTCGTTGTTATAGGAAACAAAAATGGAATAAGGTATTCGCACCCTTTAAAATCTTTGATCGGGAAGAAAATGACAGGCGGAGATAACGAAAGGGCCATTAAAAATCAGGAATATTATGTATCTAAGGCAAAGGGGTCACTTGGACCTTCAATTAGAGGTAAATCTCCTATTTTCAACAAAAAGGGAGAGGTAATTGGAATCGTTTCTGTTGGATTTTTGCTTGAAGATATCCATCAGCAAATCTTGAAAACTGTCACCAAGGTACTTCTTGTTTCACTCTTTGCTGTTTTGATTTCACTGATCGGTAGTATCTTGCTAGGACGGAATATCCGTAAAGATACAATGGGGCTTGAACCTTATGAGATTGCCGCACTTTATAAAGAAAAAAACGCAGTACTACATGGAGTAAAAGAGGGGATTTTAGCCATAGATAATGAGGGCTACATAACGATGATGAATCAACCCGCCAAAAGACTTTTACATATTAAGGGATCTGTCCGCCATCTAAAAGTAGATGGGTTGTTTCCTTCTGACTATTTATATGAGGTATTAAAATCAGGAAATCCACAAGTTGATAAAGAAATGGTTTGGAAAGATAAAACAGTGATCGTCAACTGTACGCCACTCTTTGAAGCGTCTGGGATAAGTGGAGTGGTTGCTTCGTTTCGTGATAAAACAGAAATTGAGCAAATGGTAAACACCCTATCAGAAGTAAATAGGTATTCGGAAGATCTGCGTGCGCAAACACATGAATATTCCAATAAATTATATGTGTTATTAGGTCTTCTTCAGCTAGGAGAATATGAACAGGCAATCGATATGATTCAAACGGAAACACAGGTATTGCAATTTCAGAATTCTATTGTTTTTAACCATATTAAAGATACGAAAGTACAGGCCATCCTTTTAGGGAAACTTGGAAAGGCTTCAGAAAAGAAAGTAAAGTTTGAGGTTGTATCTGATAGCTATTTAGAGGCATTGCCATCCCATTTTAAGCTATCTAATCTAATTGTCATACTTGGAAATTTAATAGACAATGCGTTTGAAGCTGTCTATGGTTTAGATTCTCCTACAGTGAAATTTTTCGTTACCGATATAGGCAGCGATATCATTTTTGAGATTGCTGATAATGGGAAGGGATTTAGTGATAACGAAGTTCCGCTTCTATTTGACAGGGGCTATTCTTCTAAAAAAGGAGCTGAACCAAGGGGATTTGGCCTATCTAATGCTGAAGAGGCAGTGTTAGAAATGAATGGGATGATTGAGGTGCAAAGTACCCCGGAAAGTGGGACTGTCTTTACAGTTTACCTTCCAAAGGAATACGAGAGGAGACAAACACTTGACTAGGATAAAAGTAGCCATTGCTGAAGATGATTTTCGAGTTGCCGATATCCATGAGAAATTTTTAACAAAGTTTAATGAAATTGATGTTGTAGGTAAATCATTGAATGGTGATCAGACTCTTCAAATTCTAATGGATAAAACTCCTGATTTATTGATTCTCGATGTGTATATGCCTGATATGCTCGGATCCGATCTGCTCCCAATTATCCGGGAGCGTTTTCCAAGGGTTAGTATAATTATGATCACAGCAGCGACCGATAAAGTTTTCCTAGAAAAAGCATTAAGCTACGGAGTAGAAAATTATTTGATTAAACCTGTAAATAGAGAAAGATTTGACGAAGTCATTTTAGAATATATAAAAAAGCACTCCCTCCTAACTTCCCAAGAAGATGTAGACCAGAATTATGTAGACCTCCTGTTCGGAAATAAAAAGATTGAAAAGGTGGGAAGGGGCACGGGATTACCTAAAGGAATTGATGAAATCACACTTGGAAAGGTGAAAAACGCACTTCTGATTAATAACCAAGGCCTTTCAGCTGAAGAAGTGGGAAAGGAAATTGGAGCATCCCGGATTACTGCACGCCGATATTTAGAATATCTATCCTCTATTAAGGAAGCAAAAGCGGAAGTGGTTTATGGTATTGTCGGGAGGCCGGAAAGAAAATATTATCCTGTTTAGTAAGGGTGCCTAAAGGCATCCTTTTTTTATGTGAAACATTTTAAGGAAACTCCAGCAGGCATATAGGATTCTCCTGTGAACAAAATGAACAAAATATAGAATAATGTACGATAATAACTTTATTTTGGAAACGTTTTCAGTTAGGAATATTTCGATTATTATTAATTTACAAACAAAAGGGGTGGAAGAGATGCTGGCAACTTTAGGATTTTTAATGATCATTATTTTTATGGTATTAATTATGACAAAACGTTTATCTGCAATGATTGCTCTAATGGTGATACCTGTTGTATTTGCATTGATAGGCGGATTCGGAAAAGAAATGGGACCAATGGCGCTTGAAGGTATAAAAAGTGTGGCACCAACAGGAATTATGATTCTATTTGCGATTCTCTTCTTTGGAATCATGATAGATGCAGGGGTTTTTGATCCTATCATTTCAACGATTTTGAAGGTAGTTAAAGGGGATCCTGTTAAAATAGCGATTGGAACAGCAGTTCTTGCGTTAATAATCTCCCTTGATGGTGACGGAACAACTACATATATGATCACCATTTCTGCCATGCTTCCTTTGTATAAACGTATTGGCATGAAACCATTGGTACTTGCAGGGATCGCTGTATCATCTTCAGGTGTTATGAACCTTCTTCCTTGGGGAGGACCAACAGCTAGAGCAATGACAGCATTACATCTTGAGATGGGAGATATTTTCACTCCTGTAATTCCTAGTATGGTGGGGGGAGTGTTGTTTGTATTGTTCATGGCCTACTGTCTTGGTAGAAAAGAGCGTAAACGGATAGGTGTTATGGAAATTGATTATAGCACATTGTCTTTGATGGCAGCTACATCTGAGGATGCTTTCCTTAAACGTCCCAAATTAATTCTTGTAAACTATCTGCTAACTATTCTGCTTTTAGTTGCACTAATCCAAGAAATGCTGCCTACAACCGTATTATTTATGATTGGATTTGCAATTGCGATCACCATCAATTATCCAAATCTAAAAGAACAAAAAGAACGGATTATGCACTACGCTGATAATGCACTATCAGTTGTGTCAATGGTATTTGCTGCAGGTATTTTTACAGGTATTCTTTCTGGAACGAAAATGGTAGACGCTATGGCAACTACGATGATCTCTCATATTCCAGATGCTTTGGGCTCCCATTTTGCAATTATTACTGCGATTATCAGTGCACCATTAACATTTTTTATGTCCAACGATGCATTTTACTACGGAGTTTTGCCATTACTTGCCAAAGCAGGAAGTGTATATGGAATTGATCCGGCTGCAATTGGACGAGCGTCACTTATGGGGATGCCTGTACATTTATTAAGTCCTCTAGTACCTTCAACTTACTTATTAGTCGGTATGGTTGGAGAAGAATTCGGAGACTTGCAGAGAACATTCTTTAAATGGGCCTGTGGATCCACAGGGGTTATGATTTTTGTTGCTATTATTTTGTCCATTTTTCCCTTTTAATTAAAATTTGCTGAATTCTCATGAAAATCATTTAATAATTTGACTGGAGATGAATGATTATGTGGATACTCACTGTCTATTCAGAAGGGAAAATCCCTGCATTGTTTGAATATAATACAGAAAAAGAAGCTTTAGAAGCTTTTAATAAAGTAAAAGGTTGTAGGATTCTCTCAGAGGTTATTTACTATAACGACACTAAAGTATCTTGAATTTTCTGGTAAATAGGTACTATTAAACAGACTCTGTAACCTCCTTTGCTTTGTTGGAAACTCCAACTAAGCAAGGAGGTTTCTTATGTATCAATATGCTGCAGTATAGCAGTCCCGCTGCATTAGGTTTTAATTGGAGGGAAATTTTTGAGTGTTTTACTTCTTATCATATTAAATGTCATTTTACCTGTTTTTTGTCTTATTGGAATTGGTGCGTTTCTTCATCGAAAAATTACATTTGATATGAATACATTATCAAAATTAAATAACTATTTGCTCATGCCTGCTGTAAGTTTTGTCAACATTTATCAGACTAAAATGGAGGGAGAAACAGTCTTAAATATTCTTACTTTCTTAGTAATCCAAAGTCTTTGTCTTATTTTCTTCAGTACCATCATATCTCGATTAGCCAAATTTGATAATAGATTATCTTCGACCTTCAAAAACAGTGTGATACTAAATAATTCTGGGAATTTTGGGTTACCTGTAAGTCAACTTGTATTTCAGCATAATCCACTTGGTTTATCCATCCAAGTGGTGGTTATGATTTATCAAAATCTTCTTACCAATACATATGGGTTATTTAATTCAATAAGAGTAAATTACAAAGGTTTACAAGCAATGAAAGTATTTATGAAAAATCCAGTTGTTTATGCCTTTTTGTTAGGTTTGGTTTTTAATTCACTTTCTATCAAAATACCAAAATACTTGTGGACTCCGATTGAAAATATTTCAAATGCCTTTGTGGCTGTGGCCCTGGTTACGCTCGGTGCACAAAGTGCTTTTTTAAAAATAAATCGATTCTCTATCTCACTTATTCTAAGTCTCTTTGGCCGTTTAATACTTTCTCCCTCCATCGCGATGATCATTATATTACTTTTAAAATTGGAGGGTACTACGGCGCAGGCTTTGTTTATAGCAAGCTCGTTCCCAACTTCAAGAAACAGTGCACTTTTCGCGTTAGAATACGGAAATTACCCAGATTATGCAGCACAAGTGGTATTGTTGTCTACATTACTAAGCATGATTACTGTAACTACTGTTGTATATTTGTCGACAATATTATTTTAATCGTGCGAAGACTAGAGGAACAGAAGCAGGAAACCTTAATGGCGCCTGCTTCTTTCATCTATAGAGATAACATTAATATATCCAAGTTCGAAATGTCGATTGCACCAGAGTCTCGAATTTCTTTTAATTGATTAATATCTAGGATGTCAATTGTACGGGTTGATATTTGGATCCATTGTTGGCTTTTCCATTTATTCAGTATTTTATTTACCGTAATCCTAGAGGTCCCTATGTAACGGGCAAAAGAAGATTGGTCGATTGAAAAATTACCATTTTCGCTTACTAACTTTAAAAGGAAGTGGGCCATTTGCTGCTCAATAGGCGAATTAAGAAAGGAAATAATTTCTGCAAGAATCCTAAATTTATAGATTAGTGAGTTGGTGAAAATACACGCTGCCTCAGGATGTTCCTCACAAATCATGAATAAAGCCTCATCAGAAAAAAAATAGATCTCAGATGAACTACTCGAGGTGGCTGAGGTTAAATAGGGTTCATTTTTCACACCGTGCTCCCCAAATAGCATTCCTTCTGGTACATAATTCACCGTCCGTTCCACACCTTCTTGTGAGAGAAGAGTTATCTTTATCCCACCCTTAGATAAGTAGAAAAAACCCTTGCCTTCACTTCCCTGATGGTATACAACTGAATTTTCCTCAATCTCTAGTTTTTTTCCATATTTTAAAAATGGGCTCCACGAATATCGAAGATTTTTCAAATTATCACCTTACCAAGAAGCTTTTTTAATTCATCAGGTTTCTTTATTAAAAACTTCTTACCACGAATCTCAATAATTTCTTCAGCTTTCCATTGTTTTATAATCTTATATAAGGTGATTCTCGTTAAGCCTGTGCATTTTGTAAGGTCTTGTTGTGTGAGAGGAACTTCGTAATTCTTAAATTCGTAACAAATATTTAGTAGTATCACCGACAGTTGCTGTTCTGGTGTGAGAGAATCCAAATAAATTTTATCAGCTAATATGTGCATTTTATGAATAACGGTTTTGATAAAAATGTTAAGGATAGAAGGTTGAGCTTTAATTAATTTTTGAAAATGTTCACATGAGAAAAAATAGAGAATAGAGTCATTTACTGCCGTTGCGGTAGTAAAATGTGGCTGTCGGTCCATCGCTTGAACTCCTAATAGCTGCCCGGGAATAGCGATGTTTAACAAACGCTCTTTTCCAAACGAAGTGGTAGACGTTACTTTAATTAATCCCTTTTGGATATAATAAAATCCATCCCCGATCGTCCCTTGCTGGTAAATAGATGATTTCTCTTTGAAGAATTGTCTAGTACCAAACTGCAAGCATGATTCCCAATTAATATCACTGTCAAACAAGATTGCCAACTAATCAACTCCTAAGTGAAATGTATGTAAAAAGACAATAAAACTGTAAATCTAGGAAATATGTAATTAATCACATGCTATAAAATAGTGACACTAAATTGTTAACGCTTACATCTGAATGCAAGGAAAAAGTTTATATGCGTTAACCACTTAACAACAGTGTAAAAGATTAAAGATAGAAAATCAATATTGGGTGGATGAAGTCTAGCATATATAAAAAGAAAAGCAGCTCATATCATTTGTATTTAGAATGATGTGTGTTGCTTTATTTGTTTCAATAAAATGAAAATTTTATTTTTTTAGAAAAAATGTTAATCAGACTACAATGACTCAAAAAAATCAATTTTATAATGAAAATATGAAATTAAAGGAGGATGTTTTATGGGAATTCGTACAGGAGCACAATATATCGAGGCATTAAAATCCCGAAGTCCAGAAGTTTGGTTATCAGGAAAAAAAGTAAAAAATATCTTTGAAGAGCCAGTTTTTCATCAGCCAATTCTTCAAATTGCAAAGCTATATGATATGCAGCATGACTCCAAATTTCAAGAGGACATTACTCATATTTGTGAAGAAACAGGAGAAAGAATCTCGAATGCATTCTTGGTACCAAAAAGCTATCAAGATTTACAAGCTCGGAGAAGAACCTTCGAAGAGTTTGCCAAAGCGACCTTTGGTTTAATGGGAAGAACACCTGATTTCTTAAATGTAGTCGTTACATCCATGGCGAGCAATTCGGAGTTCCTGGACAAATACAATCCTGAATGGGGAAAAAATATTCGATCATATTATAAGTTTATCCGCGATAATGATTTATTTTTAACCCATGCAATTATTAATCCGCAGAATGACCGCAGCAAATCATCACACGAACAACAGGATATGTTTACCCATCTAGGTGCTGTTAAAGAAACACCTGATGGCTTAATTGTAAGAGGAGCGAAAATGCTAGCTACACTTGCACCGATAACTGACGAAGTAATTGTTTATTCTTTTCCTGGATTTAAGCCTGGTGATGAGCGCTATGCACTTGCGTTTGCACTACCACTTGATACTCCTGGTCTTCGCATTATCTGCCGTGAAGCAATGCAGGATGGACAGCGTTCGGTATATGACCACCCATTAGCATCAAGATTCGAAGAAATGGATGCGGTCTTAGTCTTTAATGATGTTTTAGTACCTTGGCATCGTGTATTCCTTTATAACAATGTTGAAGCAGCAAATTTACTCTATCCGAAAACAGGAATCGCTCAGCAGCCAGCTCATCAGTCTGGTGTAAGAGGGTTAATCAAACTACAATTTGCAACCGAAGTGGCTTGTAAAATCGCCGACTCCATCGGTGTTGATGCCTACCTAAATGTACAAAATGATTTAGGAGAATTAGTCCAATCGGTTGAATCGATTAGGGCATTACTCAGAATTTCAGAGTATGAACATGAAGTAACTGCTACTGGGGAAGCGATGCCAGCCTATGCACCACTAGAAACAATTCGAGGATTGCTGCCAAAAATGTACCCACGTGCGATTGAAGTGATCCAAATCATTGGTGCAGGTGGCCTACTAATGTCTCCAACAGATGCTGATTTCGAGAATCCGGAATTAAGAGAGGATTTAGAGAAGTATTATCTTGGAAGAGAGGGAGTTTCAGCGGAAGAACGCGTTCATCTCTTTAAGCTAGCATGGGATTTATGTGGCGAGGCATTTGGACAAAGAGTTCTTCAATACGAACGCTATTATACTGGAGATCCAATTCGTAAAAGAGCGATTTTCTATAACAACCACAAAAAGCAGAATTCCTTTGAGCTGGCTGATGAAGCAATGAAAATATTTAATCGAAAAAATGAGGTTACAAGCTTATAAAAGTAAATCAAAAGTAAGAGGAGGTGATGCAAACGCTAAAAGATGGAGTTTTGACATTATCTGGTTCGGTGATTGCTATTGGTGCTTTTGATGGAGTCCATAAAGGACATCAAGCTGTGGAAAAGAGTCGGGTTTATCAGGTTCCTAGCGTTGTATATACTTTCGACCCGCCTCCTCGAAATTTTTTTAAGGGCGTTCAAATTTTGACACCAATTCAGGAAAAGGTCAGCAGGATAGCGAAGTTAGGTGTGGATTATATAATCGTTGCCAGCTTCGATGAATGGTATGCCACCCGTCCCCCTGAAGATTTTATTTGTGAATTATCTAAGCTTAACCCAGTAGAGATTTCAGTTGGTTCTGATTTTCATTTTGGAAAAAACAGAGCAGGGGATGTAAATCTTTTAGAAAAGTATTTTCATATCAATATCACTCCTCCTGCTTATTGTAACGGCGGTAAACTTATTTCATCGACGAGAATCCGCCAGTTAATTTCAGAGGGAGATTTCCAGCAGTCCTACTCATTACTAGGACTGTAAACGGAAGTCAAGTAAATGAGACTACATGGTATCCACTGAGTATTAGAAGGGAGATCACTTTATGAAGTTATTAGGAATTTCAGGCACAATTATTGGCGCAAAAACAAGTATTGTTGTTCAAAAGGTATTAGAGGATGTAAAGAAACATCATCCTATCGTTGAAGTAGAATTGTTGGATTTAAGAGAGTATGAGATTCAGTTCTGTGATGGACGAAATCCTTCAACCTATACAGGTGACACTAAGAAAGTTCTCGATATTGTTAATTCTGCTGACTTCTATATTATCGGAACACCGATATTCCAGGGATCTTTATCTGGCCCACTCAAAAATTTGTTTGATTTAATCAATCCTAAGGAGATTCGCAACAAAGTAATCGGTTTTGTTGCAACAGGTGGTACATACCAGCATTACTGATTTTCGAAAATCAATTGAAGCCGATCGCAGGATTTTTCCGAGCCTTTGTGGCACCAGGCTATGTCTATGTTAATAACGATCATTTTAATGAAGAAAATGAAATCATCGATTCTGAGGTTCTAACAAGAATTACTGCTTTAGCAAAAGAAGTGGTCTTCATGCAGGAGGCATTAAAATCATCTGAGGAAAAATTTGCAACAGTAAATGGATAAGCTTTTGTATTAAAAGTTGAGAGGAGAAGATTTTTATGACAAACTCATTAAAACCAATTAACCTTTGGGGATTTATTGAAGAAAATAAAGATTTACTTAAGCCGCCAGTAAATAATAAAGTAGTTTGGAAGGATTCTGAACTAATGTTCATGGTCCTCGGAGGTCCAAACAAACGACGTGATTTTCATGTGGACCCATCTGAAGAGATATTTTATCAATTAAAAGGTGATTGCTACGTTGAAATTATTAATGCGGAAGGTAAAAGAGAAGTAATTACAGTGAGAGAAGGAGAAGTATTTCATCTCCCTCCAAATGTTCCCCACTCCCCACATCGGGTCGCTGATACAATCGGGATCGTAATTGAACGTGACAGAGGTGAAGGTGAATTAGAGGATTTTGTTTGGTTTTGTGATGAATGTGATCATGAAATGCACCGCGTTACCGTCCAATTGACAAATATTGAAGTCCAGGTAAAAGAAGCGATTCATGGATTTAACAGTAATTTAGAGCTTCGCTCTTGTAAGAACTGCGGACATATTATGCCCGAAGAAGCGAGTGAATGGAAATGCGAGTAGATTTTCATACACATATCATCCCTGAAAATTTCCCTGATTTTGCGAAAAGGTACCAAAACGACAAGTGGCCAGTACTCCAGCCTACCTGCTCTTGTGGTGCTAATATTATGGTGGCTGGGAAGGTTTTTCGAGAAGTGACAGACCAGGTTTGGAGGCCTGAAAAAAGGATTTCCGATATGGAAAGAGAAAATATAGACATACAAGTTTTATCGCCAATTCCTGTAACGTTTTCCTATTGGGCACCTACAGAAGAAGCAGTAGCTATGGCAAGATATCAAAATGATTTCATCGCCGAAACAGTAGCTCAGCATCCAACCAAATTTATTGGTCTAGGGACGGTTCCTCTGCAAAATGTCGAAGAAGCGATTCGTGAACTAGACCGCTGTGTACATCAACTAGGATTAAAAGGGATTGAGATTGGAACAAACATTAATGGCAAAAATTTAGACGATGAATCATTAATTGATTTCTTTGCGATGTGTGAGAAATGGAATGTTCCAATATTTGTTCATCCATGGGAAACACTGGGTGGAGATCGTTTTTCCTCCCATAACTTAATGTATACGGTTGGAATGCCAAGTGAAACAGCATTGGCTGCAGCAAGTCTGATCCTGGGAGGTGTCATCGAGAAATTTCCAAAACTTAAAATTTGTTTTTCTCATGGAGGCGGGTCACTTCCTTACATTCTCCCTAGACTTGATCATGGTTGGAATGTTTGGCCGCATTTGCAGTTCACGGCGCATCCTCCAAGTTTTTATGCCAAGAAATTTTTCTATGATTCAATCGTAAATAATCCTGTAAATATTAAATTCTTAGTCGAAAAATTTGGTGCTGAACAAGTCATTATGGGATCGGATTACCCATTCTTACTGCGGGAAACTCCACCAGGGAAGATTATTGATGACACCTTAACACTAAGCGAAGAACAGAAAAGAGCAATGTTAGGTGAAAATGCACTAAGATTTTTAAATATACCGGTTAATTTATTAATTTAATAGGAAATGAGATGAGAAGATGATAGACAAGGTGATCACCCCAGAAGAGAGATTAGGGGAACTTGGATTAAAGCTTCCAGCACTCCGCCCCGCATCTGGTAATTATGTAAGTTGTGTTCGTACAGGGAATCTTATTTTCACATCAGGACAAGGTACAGATGAATACCGTGGAAAACTTGGTGAAGATGTATCGATAGAAGTAGGCTATCAAGCAGCAAGACAATGTATGCTTAATCTATTAGCAGTAGTCAAAAATGAACTGGGTGACCTTAGCAAAGTGAAAAGGATTGTTAAAATCCTTGGTATGGTCAACAGCACGCACGATTTTAAAGACCATCCTAAAGTAATGAATGGATCCTCCGATTTGTTGGTAGAAGTGTTTGGTGAAAAGGGAAGGCATGCGAGATCAGCAGTAGGGATGTCTCAGCTGCCACACAATAACGCTGTTGAAGTTGAGATGATTGTAGAAGTTGAGGATGGTGATCTCGGTGAGTAAAGTCCTAGAAAAACAACTTCAAATTAACGATGCCAAGCTTTTTATTAATGGAGAATATGTAAGCGCTATTTCAGAAGAAACCTTTGACACGATTAATCCTGCCACGAATCAAAAATTAGCTGCTGTCGCTAGTGCAAGTGAGCAAGATGTAGAAAGAGCGATTCAGGTCGCAAAGCGTACTTATGATAGTGGTATTTGGAGTAAAATGCCAGTAGAAGAAAGAGCAAAGATCCTGTGCAGAATGGCAGATCTTGTCATGGAACGTGTCGAGGAGTTAGCGCTAATTGAAACATTAGATGTGGGTAAGCCCATTAGAGAAAGCAGAGATTTTGATATCCCGCGTGCAGCATCAAACTTAAGATTCTTTGCAGAAATGGCAAAATATATCAATCACGAGCATTACGAACAATCCAAGCATATGAGTTATACAAAATACGCTCCTGCAGGTGTAGTAAGCTTAATCATTCCTTGGAATTTACCATTCATGCAAATGACTTGGAAAGTCTCTGCTGCGTTAGCTGCTGGTAATACGGTGATCGTTAAGCCTGCTTCCTATACACCACTCAGTGCGGTCATGTTAGGTGAAATTGCCAACGAAGCAGGATTACCGCCAGGCGTGTTGAATATACTAACAGGTCCAGGTGGAACAGTAGGAACGGCAATGACCACTCATCCATACGTTCGCAGGATTTCTTTTGTCGGGGAGAGTTCCACTGGTAAAACAGTTATGAGAAATGCAGCATCCCAGTTAATTCCGGTATCATTAGAATTAGGTGGTAAATCCGCCAATATCGTATTTGAGGATGCCGACTTAGATGAAGCAGTCGCAGGCTCAATCGAAGCAATTTTTAGAAATCAAGGGGAAATCTGCTTAGCCGGTTCTCGACTATTGGTGCAAGAATCGGTTTATGATAAATTCCTAGAAAAATTTGTTACAGCAGCAAAGAACATCAAAGTGGGCGATCCATTGGATGAAACGACAGATATGGGCGCACTGATTTCCAAAGGTCATCTAGAAACGGTTGACAACTATGTGCAAATTGGAATTTCTGAAGGTGCGAAACTTGCTGCAGGCGGTAAGCGTGTGGCAGGATTGTCACATGGTAACTTTTATGAGCCAACAGTGCTCTATGATGTAAATAACAAAATGAGAGTCGCACAGGAAGAAATCTTTGGTCCTGTATTAGTCGTCATTCCATTTAAAACGGAAGAGGAAGCGATTCAAATCGCCAACGATTCGATTTATGGTTTGGCAGGAGTCGTTTGGTCGAATGATTTAAGACGAGCTCATCGTGTCGCTTCTCAAATCGATTCAGGGTTATTCTGGATCAATTGCTGGTATTATCGTGATTTAAGAACGCCATTTGGAGGATCCAAGGCAAGTGGTATCGGCCGAGAAGGTGGACGTCATAGTTTTGAATTCTACACAGAGGCTAAGACGATTACAATGAAATTATAATATTAAAAGTAAAAGGTGGCTGAATGGCCACTTTTTATCTATTAATATAGAAATGGAAGGTTTAGGAAAAAATGGGAGTATTAGTAGAAAAGATTGCAAATGAATTAATCGACGCAGAAAATCATCAATATTCTGTCGCACCGCTGACGGAGCGCTTTTCCGTATTGACTGTAAGCGATGCCTATCAAATCCAACTCCAAGTTATCGGTAAAAAGTTAAAAGCAGGAAATGAAGTCATAGGGAAAAAGGTTGGGCTGACAAGTAAAGCAATGCAGCAAATGCTTGGCGTCGATGAACCTGATTACGGCCACCTGTTAGATAATATGAAAATAGCCGATGAAGCAACGATAAAAATTGCTGATTTTATCAGTCCGAAGGTTGAGGCGGAAATTGGTTTTATTTTGGAGCAAGACTTAGTTGGTCCAAATGTGAATTATCTAGATGTGTTAATGGCTGCGAAATATGTAGTACCAACCATCGAGATTATTGACAGCCGTATTTCTGATTGGAAAATCAAATTGATTGATACAGTGGCAGATAACGGTTCGTCAGCTAGAGTAGTGGTTGGGAAAAAGCTGTGTCCTATCGACAGTTTGGATTTGCGAACCCAAGGAATGGTCCTTTATAAAAATGATGAGCTTATGGCCACGGGAACTGGAACTGCCGCTCTAGGACACCCCGCCCAAGCCGTCGCATGGTTAGCCAATAAATTGCATGAATTTGGGATTACTCTTAAAGCAGGTGAGTTAATTCTTCCCGGAGCACTTTCTGGTGCGATTGCAGTAAAAGAAGGCGACACGATTTTGGCTGATTTTGGCCCACTAGGTACTGTATCTGTAACTTTTGAGTAAACGAGTTTTTTCTTGAATAAAAATATTAAAAGTGGAGGTTCCATTATGACACTGTTGCAAGGAACAGAACAAGAAATCGTAGACTACCTATTAGCTGCAGAAAAGGAAAAGCGGGAAGTCGAGAAAATCACGACTAGTTACCCTGATTTAACTTTTGAGCATGCCTATGAAATACAACAAAAATTAATCGAGCAAAAAGAACAGGAGGGACTTCGCCGAATTGGAGTGAAACTCGGTTTAACAAGTAAGGCAAAGCAAGAGATGATGGGTGTCCATGAAGCCATCTACGGGTATTTAATGGATGATATGCTTGCACCTGAATGGGAACCAGTCCAATTTAGCAGTTTTATTCATCCCAAAGCAGAACCGGAAATTGCTTTCTTGATTAATGAAGATATCCAAGGAATTAATGTTACAGCCGAAGATATTTTAAAGGTGACGAAATATGTAGCACCAGCGATCGAGATTATTGATAGCCGTTATTTAGACTTCAAGTTTACTCTCGTAGACGTCGTTGCGGATAACTGTTCTTCCTCAAAATTTATCGTAGGGAACAAATGGGTATCGCCGAATGCTCTAAACCTGAAAGAAATTGGCGTATATATGTCTAAGAATTCAGAGGTTGCAACAACGGGGACCAGTGCTGCCGTATTAGGAGATCCAGCAGCTGCTGTTGCTTGGGCTGTAAACAAGCTCGGAGGAACTGGGCAGGGATTAAAGAAAGGTGATATCGTTCTTAGCGGTGCGATAACGGAAGCGATTAGCTTTCAACCCGGGGATACGATTTTGGCACAATTTGCGGATCTAGGCAGTGTCTCATTCTCCAGCAAATCATAGCCTCCCTTCACGCCCTAACTATAATGACACAAGATTCGAGGAGGAATAGGATGCTTTTCACTTTAGAGTATGCAAAACAATTGGATCAAGAAGATATACTTAACAGATTTCGAGAAGAATTTTACATAAAGCCGAATTCCATTTATATGGACGGGAATTCATTGGGGCTGCTTTCGAAAAGAGCAGAACGGACGCTGTTGGAGTCCTTAAATGATTGGAAAGAGCATGGAATTGACGGTTGGATGAGTGGGAACAACCCTTGGTTTTCTTTATCGGAAAAATTAGGAGAGATGATGGCTCCTCTAGTAGGTGGTTCAGCAAATGAAGTGATTGTAACAGGTTCCACAACTGTCAATTTGCATCAGTTAGTTGCTACTTTTTATAAGCCAGAAGGGACAAGGACTAAAATTTTGGCTGACGAATTAACCTTTCCATCAGATATTTATGCACTTCAAAGTCAGCTGCGTATTCATGGATTTGATCCCGATACACATCTTATTCGTGTAAAAAGTCGGGATGGTCGCTTTTTAGAGGAAGAAGATATTATCGAAGCGATGACTGATGAAATTGCGCTTATCATTTTGCCGACAGTACTCTATCGAAGCGGCCAAATCTTGGATATGAAGCGTCTGACAGCTGAAGCGACCAGAAGAGGGATATTAATCGGTTTTGATGGATGTCATTCGATCGGAGCAATTCCGCATTCGTTTAGTGAATGGGGTGTAGATTTTGCGTATTGGTGCAATTATAAACATTTAAATGGTGGTCCGGGTAGTGTTGGAGGTTTATATGTGAATTCTAAACACTTTGGCACAGCCCCTGGTCTTGCCGGCTGGTTTGGTTCCAAAAAAGAGAAACAATTTGACATGGAGCATTCTTTAACACCGGCTGATTCTGCAGGAGCCTATCAAATCGGGACACCACATGTGTTGAGTCTTGCCCCTTTACTTGGCGCGTTGGAGATTTTTGCAGAAGCAGGGATTGAAAAAATCCGCGCTAAGTCACTTAAGATTAATCAATTTCTAATGGACCTACTTGAACAAGAGTTATCTGATATGGGATTAAAAATAGGAAACCCTGTCGAAGATGTCCGTCGGGGTGGTCATGTAAGTTTAGAGCATAAAGAAGCCGCACGTATTTGCAAAGCGTTGAAAGAAAATGGTGTCATACCTGATTTCCGTGCTCCAAACATCATTCGTCTTGCGCCAGTTGCGCTTTATACCTCGTATAAAGAGGTTTGGGAAGTGGTCCAAATTCTTAAGAAAATTATGACTGATAAGCAATATGAAAAGTTTAAGAATGAACGAGAAGTTGTTGCTTAACCTAATGGAACGAGGAGGAATTATATGGCGAACAATAAAACTCATTTGAAAAATGGAAATGGTTCAGAAAATGGGTTGAAGCGTGAATTAAAAACAAATCAACTTACAATGATAGCTATGGGATGTGCGATTGGAACGGGCCTTTTCCTAGGTAGTGGACTTGCCATTAGTACAGCTGGTCCTAGTGTATTAATCAGTTATGCCATTGGTGCTTTCATTGTCTTACTTTTAATGGGATGTTTATCAGAAATGACTGTTGCCCATCCAACATCAGGGTCGTTTGGTACTATTTCTGAGAAGTACATTAGCCCGTTCGCTGGTTATCTTGTCCGATATTCCTATTGGATTGCAAACGTACTTGCTGTTGGGGTAGAGGTAAGTGCAATTGCGGTATATATGAAGTTCTGGTTTCCAGATGTGCCTGGGTTTGTCTGGATATTATTGTTCGCAGCTGTATTGATTTATGTAAATGCAACAAGTGTAAATACATTTGCAACTTTTGAGTATTGGTTCTCGATGATTAAGATCAGTGCAATTGTTGGGTTTATTTTACTAGGATCCTACGTTTTCTTTGGAGGCTCTGCAAAACCAGAAATGGGACCTGAAAACCTTGTCAATGCTGGTGGTTTCTTACCGTTCGGCTGGTGGGGAATGTGGGTGGCTATCTTTATATCTTTATTTAGCTTTTTAGGAACAGAAATGATTGCGGTAACAGCAGGAGAAGCGAAGGACCCGGATATTGCGGTACCAAAAGCTCTGAAAGCAACGGTGTTCCGATTATCGACATTTTATATTATTACTATCGGCATCATGTTAATGATTGTTCCATGGAAATCCGCAGGAGTGGAGGAAAGTCCTTTCGTAAAGGTTATGGAACTCTTAAATATCCCAGGTGCAAGTGGAATTATGAATTTTATTATTTTGACAGCTGCACTGTCAGCGATGAACAGTCAGTTATATGCTTCAACTCGGATGATGTTTTCACTATCACGAGGAAATTATGCACCAGCCTTTTTAGGTAAATTAAGCAAACAAGGTGTACCATTTAGTGCTCTTGCTATATCTACACTAGGTATTTTTCTTGCGGCAGCCGTAAATGCATTATTACCAGACTCGTCTTACGCATTTATGATGGGGATTTCCATGTTTGGTGCGATATTCACGTGGTTTATGGTGTTTGTTTCTCATTTGTTTTTCCGAAAAAAGTGGGAGAAGGCAGGCGGCCGGAAATTGCCAGTTAAAATGGTTGGTTTTCCATATTTGACGATATTAGGAGCGGTACTTCTACTGAGTTTAATGATCACCACTTGGTTTACAGGTTTTAAAATCATGCTACAATTCGGTGTTCCTTGGTTACTGTTTTTATCTGCAGCCTATTTTATTTTTAATAAAAGAAGAAACAATCCTGAAAAGAACGAGTCAGATGCTATTCTTAACAAAAAGGTAAATTAACGTGGTAAATTCTCATAAATAACTTAACTACAATAGAATGATGGAGGTCTAATACAATGAATTCACAAGAAAAAAACACAAATAATGGACTAGAGAAAACGATTCAAACAGATTTTCAAAAAGCGATGTCATACGGGGATTATCTCCATCTTGATAAAATCTTATCCAGTCAGCATCGGCAGTCAGATCACCATGATGAAATGTTATTTATCGTTATCCATCAAGCTAGTGAATTATGGATGAAGTTAATTATTCATGAATTGTCTGCGGCTATTGAGTTTATTCAAAACAACGATTTGGAGCCATCATTCAAAATCCTGTCGCGTGTTTCAAGAATTCAGCAGCAATTAATTCAATCATGGAGTGTTCTTTCGACGTTGACACCTGCTGAGTACTTGGAGTTTAGGGATAAATTGGGTCAATCGTCAGGATTCCAGTCTTATCAGAACCGTTTGATTGAATTTGCATTAGGAAATAAAAATGTTCATACACTAACAGTCTATCAACATCAAACAGACCTATACGAAAAAATGCAAGCGGCCCTTCATCAACCAAGTATATATGATGCGGCCATACAAGCTCTTGTTGCGCGTGGATTACCTGTCGATCATGAGGTTCGCCATCGGGATTTGTCCAAAAACTACGAACCGAATGCCAGCGTGGAAGAAGCGTGGTTAACAGTCTATCGAAATGTTGATCAATACTGGGATTTATACGAGTTGGCAGAGAAGTTAGTAGATATTGGCAATCAACAGCAATTATGGCGCTTTAATCATATGAGTACCGTGGAAAGAATCATTGGTCATAAGCAGGGGACCGGTGGGTCGTCAGGTGTGACCTATTTAAAAAGAGTCCTAGATCAGCAATTTTTCCCAGAGCTGTGGAGTTTAAGAACGAAACTTTAGGTTGGATAGCATCTTAGATACAATTGGCTGCAAAACCTTGTTATAAGGTCTTGCGGTTTTTTTTTATAAGACTAATAGTTGTTTCTGATTCCAGTGAGGAAGGAAGATTGGTTCAACGGTAACCATAGGAAGCATATGATGCCTGTGAAGGAAGAAAAATCAGTTCATTGGTAACCATAGGAACCGTATGATGCTTTTAGGAGGAGAAAAACAGATCACCGTTAATCAAAGGAATCATCTGATGCCTGCTGCCAAAGGAAAATTCAGTAGACTAAGGACTGAACTTTTTTTGCCCGGTTTTTCTAATTACTTCGGTAGGATCGATTAATATTTAGATGGGTACTTATTACATAAACTAGTGTATTACCTACTTTACGCCCAAATCGAAATATCTTTAATAAAATTGTAATGTAGACAAGCCCCTCCGACATAAGATACACGGATGAGTATTTATGTCGTATTGGAGGGGTTAGATTGCAAAAAAAGTGGTTAATTCTTTTTGTATTTGCTTTTTTTATGTTGTCTAGTTTTTTTGTTGGTGTCCCGACAGGTTTTGCAGCTTCCAGTGGAAAATTTGTTATCATTAACAAGACTATCAATCGGCTCGCATACTTTGAAAATGGTAAGTTTATAAAACAGTTCAAAGTAGGAACAGGGAGAAAAAAATCGTATACACCAGAAGGCAAGTTCAAGATTGTAGTTAAGATTAAGAATAGGCCTTACTATAAGGGACATATTCCAGGTGGAGATCCACGTAATCCACTCGGTAACCGCTGGCTTGGTTTGAACGCTCGGGGGACATGGGGAACGACATATGCAATTCATGGCAACAACAATCCAGCCTCCATAGGAGGGTACGTAAGCAGCGGCTGTATTCGGATGTATGATAGTGAGGTAGAATGGCTATTTAATCAAGTTCCAAATGGTACCACAGTTATCATCACATCGTCAGGGAAATCTTTCAATGCAATTGCGGCAGCCAATGGGTATAAAGTTAATGGAGGGTCTAGTGCACCATCTGTTCCTGTTAGTTCTAGTGGAGAAATCCTCAAAAAAGGCAGTCGGGGTCCTGCCGTCCAAGAGCTTCAGCGCAAGCTGACCTCACTTGGATACAGTACGAAAGGTGTGGATGGTGTCTTTGGAGCAAACACAGATAGTGCCGTCCGAAAATTTCAACAGGCCCGTAAATTAACAGCTGACGGGATTGTCGGGCCAGCCACGAAAAAAGCGCTCGGAATTAAATAATAAATATAAACTAGTTGCTCCAATTGATGAGCAACTTTTTTTTGTATAGACAATAAAAACAAAAACACTTTATTATTACCAAAAATAAACGCATGAAAAAGAAGAAAATTACACAAATTTAATATAAAAACCTTTACATAGAGTAAGATTTTAAATTTTTGGAGGTAATGGTATGAGTCGATTGGACAGGCTCAAGATGGAGAAAGTGGAACCGAAACATTGGCGGCAGTTCAACGAGTTATTGCGTTATGTGTTCCAAGTGACCAAAAAAGACTTACAAACGGTGGGTTGGGAGGAACGTGAAATAGCATTAGCAAAACTTCCCGTTTTGGAACAGGCTGATGTGTTAGGCTGGTTTGATGGGGAAAAATTGATTTCCCAAATAGCTGTTTATCCCTTTCAAATAAATATTTTTGGGCGCACATTTGAGATGGGTGGTTTGACAGGCGTCGGTACATACCCTGAATACGCGAACTTGGGACTAATGAATAAGTTGATTTGGCAGGCATTAGCGGATATGAAGGAAAGGAAGCAATCTATTTCCTATTTATACCCCTATTCATTGCCTTTTTACCGTAAAAGGGGTTGGGAGATCATTTCTGATAAGATGACCTTCGAAGTCAAAGACTATCAATTGCCTAAGGTAAAAAAAGTGTCAGGCTATGTTGATCGGCTAACTACAGAGCATCCTGATATTAAAACGGTTTACAAACTCTTTTCTAGTAAACGCAATGCCGCTATGATTCGAAATAATTTGGCCTGGGAGGAGTATTGGAGATGGGATTTGGAGGATTTAACAGCAGCTGTTTATTATGATAGTTCCCACCAGCCCCAAGGGTATCTGTTGTACTGGATTTCACATGATGTGCTTCATATAAAAGAAATGGTCTATATGAATGAAGAGGCACGGATTGGACTCTGGAATTTCATCAGTGCCCATTTTTCTATGGTTTCAAAAGTTTTAGGGGCCATTTATACAGATGAACCATTGGCATTTTGGCTGGAAGACGGGGATATTAAAGAAACAATCGCACCCTATTTTATGGCAAGAATTGTGGATGTTAAACAGTTTATGAATCAATACCCGTATAGAGCACCAGGCATAGATATAAACCTGACGATTTTGCTTAATGATCCACTACTTGAGTGGAACCAGGGGTTATTCACACTCCATGTTTCCGCCACAGGTCAGGGAGAACTAACTCAAAGTGAGGATCAGCCTCTAGTGGTTGTTGATATCCAGACACTGACGACAATGTTACTCGGGTACAAACGACCATCCTATTTGGCAGCTATCGGGAGATTAACCAGCAATGACCAAACCGTGGAAATATTGGAAAATTTAATTGAACGACAGACTCCATATTTCTCAGATTATTTTTGAATTAGATAAAGAAACAGTTAATTTCCTCTTTCGAAAAAATAAGAAAGAGGATTTTTATTAATTAGTTGTTAAAAATAAATATACCAACAAAGGGCAAATATAGTTTATTATTATGGAATAATATTTTTATCTTAAAGGAGATTTTTAATGAATTTTTCTGCCAAACAAATTGTCTTTATTAGTTTTATGCTTTTTTCAATGTTTTTCGGTGCAGGTAACCTTATATTTCCACCTTTTCTGGGGCAATCAGCGGGTACTCATCTTTGGACAGCTCTTGCTGGTTTTATAGTTTCAGCTGTTGGACTACCTATTTTAGGCGTTATAGTGGTTGCAAAGGCAGGAAGCTTTAACGAGCTAAACCAAAGGGTTCATCCTTTTTTTGCTTTCATTTTCCCATTTTTGATTTATATCGCTATCGGACCTGGACTAGCTATTCCACGTGCAGGGAGTCTTGCGTTTGAAATGGGGTTAGCTCCTTTTTTGCCAGAACATTTAGTAGGCAACCCTGTTTCTTTGTTAGTGTATAGCATCATCTTTTTTGGATTAGTGGCATGGTTGTGTATGTTTCCGTCGAAACTTATTGACCTTTTCGGGAAATTATTGACTCCTATTCTTTTGGCTTTAATTACGATTATTTTTATAAAGAGCTTAATTGATCCAATAGGTTCATTTGCCGAACCGAAAGAAAATTATGAGGCAAACCCTGTATTTCAAGGGGTATTAGATGGTTATTTAACTATGGATGCCCTGGCTGCTTTAGCATTTGGTATTGTGATTGCAAACACATTGAAAGCACAGGGTGTAATCGAAAACAAAAAAAGATCTTTATATATGATGTACGCAGGATTAGGTGCTGGATTGCTTCTAACCGTAATTTATCTTATCTTAGGTTATTTAGGGGCTGCAAGTTCGTCTTTAGGCCAAACGGAAAATGGGGCACAAATCTTGTCCAATGTCATGACTCACTTGTTTGGTCAAAGTGGAACTTTTATATTAGGATTAGTTTTTACAATAGCATGTTTTTGCGTGTCAATCGGTTTAGTTACTTCCTGCAGTCAATTTTTCGCAAATGCCATACCAAAAATAGATTATAAGAAGTGGGTTATTATCTTATCTGTTCTGAGTACCGCCATTGCAAATTTAGGATTAACGCAAATATTACAGATTTCCGTTCCGATACTTGGGATGATCTACCCGTTGGCGATCGTAATTATCTTTTTAGGCCTCATCGATGATTTTATTAAAAGATATCCGCAGATTTATATCTATGTTGTAAGTTTTGTTGCCCTTTTTAGTATCATAGATACGATTAATAAAACTTTCCTTGCAAATAAATGGAGTGGGGTACTTGATATTCTTCCTTTTTACATGGAAGGACTTGGGTGGATTATTCCTGCCCTTATCGGTTTAGTAGTAGGATTTCTTTTTGGAATGTTTAGGGTAACTTCTTCGGAAGATAGAATAAAACAATAACGGTTAAATCTTCTTTGAAAAGAATAAGGCACTATGAACTAGAAAAAGCTAAATAAGTAATAACTAGCTAATTTTTAGGGGGATTAGTATGTATTTCTATCGAGAAGATTTAATCAACGTGATCGTACCCGACAAGCCAGATCCTGCAGCAGCTAAGGTTCTTCAAGAGACATTGGGTGGAAGATTCGGAGAAATGCGGACAATGATGCAATATTTTTTCCAAAGCTCTAACTTTCGCGGTAATCAAAAACAATACCGTGATTTACTAAGGGGAGTATTTCTTGAGGAAATCAGCCATGTTGAACTTGTTCAAACAACGATTAATCAGCTTTTGAACGGAGCTGGAGAAGAGGCTGTGGGTGCTGGTGGCAGCACTGGTGCACCGTTAGAGGAAGCGATTAAACACGCGAATCCTCATCACTTTATCGTTGGGGCACAAGCTTCACTTCCAGTAGACGCCGCGGGGAATCCTTGGAATGGAAACTACGTATATAGCCACGGAAACTTGATAAGTGATTTATTAGACAATTTAGTTTTGGAATCCACCGGAGTTTTGCAAAAATCACGTATTTATGAAATGAGTACAAATAAAACCTTTAGAGAAACACTCGCTTTCTTAATCGTGCGTGATAATGCTCATCAAAATGCATTTGCCAAAGCATTAGAGACCCTAGGTGTTGATTGGGCCAAACTATTCCCAGTCCCTAATTACGACATTAATAAATATCCTGAATGTCGTAAATATGTTGAAATGGGCTTCCATAATGCCCAGTTTAATTTTAGACTTGACGAAACGCTTATCGGCCAAATTTTCCAAGGTGAAACACCGAGCAGAAATGGTGGAACCCTCCAAGTAGTACCGCCGCCACAAGGTTATCCAGTTCCTATTTTACCGGAGATGCCGAATGAACATAGTCCTGGTTTAAATGATTTAAACTCATAGGATGAACAAGAAAAAACACGGCTAGTGAACAGCCGTGTTTTTCTTATATTAAAAATCGGAAAAGTTCCGATTAAGGTTATTGACGACTGATAGTGAGAAAAAAGGAAGGTTACTATAGTCAATAGGGGTTATTGACGACCAAAAGTTAACCGGCACCCTTTTACAAAAATCTACGATTGTTTTTTATCAGTTTTCTTCTCACTTAGAGCACGATAAATTTGCGTATACATACTGCCTTGAACAATATTTTGTAGGAAAAAGTCTCCAATAAGCTTTAAGTATTGCTCATCCTCAAACATTTTTTTGTTTTGTAATTCCATTTCAGCTAAGCCTTCATATTTGGTAAGTAGTGCGTATGTATGATCCTCACCTGAAACGGGTGTTAAAATCTCCACATTTTGATCATAATTCTCATTTCTGAATGTTTTTAGTTCCTTTAAATTTTCAATACCTTCTTTAAATTTATCCTGTTTGATCTCAAATGTCTGATACACAAAAATTGCCACTGGCAGCATCCCCTAGATTATATTTTACAAACCTATCATTACATTTCCCTCAGATTCAAAATTTATTCTTCAATCCATGCTCTTTCATTTAAGCTGTAGGTTCCACGTTGGAAATGGAAATATTTCGTTCCACTTAAAAATCTCCTCTGGAGAATAATATCAATAGAAAACCGAGATATGAAAGGATTAGGTGGAAAAATGGAATCATACCAACCAGGACAAATCGTCCATATAATTATTCGGAACCCGCATGCACAGGATGTAGCCAATATCCAAGAAGCCGCAGTTGTGCAGAATCCTGAGAACCCTGATCAACTAGCACTTTTTGTCTACGAAACCTATTACCCCTTAACAGATGAAATTGCTGTCTATTCGTCGGCAAATGAGGCGGAATCTGCTTATCAGGAGGCGTTTGGAATGGCAGAGATGGGGGATTATTATGGTTAAGCCTTTTGTTCCTCAACTCGTTTACGTTGAACCAAGTGCACTGGAATATCCACTTGGGAAAGCGTTAATTGCCAAATTTGAACATATGGGCATTGAAATAAGAGAAACTACCTCACACAATCAAATTAGAAACTTACCTGGAGATAATGATTTTCAAAAATACCGAACTGCAAAATCCACGTTGGTAATTGGGGTAAGGAAGACCTTAAAGTTTGATACATCTAAACCATCTGCAGAATACGCCATCCCATTTGTAACTGGGTGTATGGGGCATTGCCATTATTGCTATTTACAAACGACAATGGGCAGTAAACCTTATATTCGTACCTATGTCAATCTTGAAGATATTTTTGAGGCTGCAGAGAATTACATGATAGAACGTGCACCTGAACCAACCAGGTTTGAAGCCTCCTGTACTTCCGATATCGTAGGCGTTGACCATTTGACCCATACATTAAAAAAAGCGATAGAATTTTTTGGACAGTCTGAATATGGCAAGCTCCGCTTTGTAACTAAATTTGCTCATGTAGACCATTTACTTGACGCTAAACATAATGGAAGAACCCGCTTTCGTTTTAGTATAAATGACGATTATATAATCAAGAATTTTGAACCAGGTACTTCAAGGTTACCTGATAGAATAGAAGCAGCTACAAAGGTGGCTGGAGCTGGGTTTCCATTAGGATTTATTATTGCTCCTATTTATTTGCATGAAGGATGGAAAGAAGGATATAAGGAAATGTTAGAAAAGCTGGAAGCACAATTACCGGAATCAGCAAAAAAAGATTTAACCTTTGAAATGATTCAACACCGTTTTACGAAACCAGCAAAACGTGTCATTCAGAAAAATTACCCGATGACAAAACTTGAACTCGATGAGTCAAAAAGGAAATGGAAATGGGGACGCTACGGGATCGGTAAATTTGTGTATACGAATGATGAGCAAGAAGATATTAAAGACACTCTTGGCAAGTATATTAACACCTATTTTCCCAAAGCAAAAATTGAATATTTCACATAGAAAAAGAGGGATTCAGCAGAATCCCTCTTCATTAATCGACTACTATGATTCAGTTGCATCCCGACCAAATGATGCGACTTGTTGATCACCACTATCCTTAAGTTCCTTATCTCTTTTAATACGACCCTTGCCAACTGCAAGAGCGACCAAAATACCGACTGATATAAAGATGAGTCCCGTTAAGAAAACCGTAGAAAAGGATTCTGACCATGCAATTTGAATGCCGTATATCACGCTTTTCTGAATTTCTTCAGGCATTTTTAATAGACTCGGATTAAGCAACAAACTAAATAGTGAATCAGTTTTCTCTGAAAGAGTTTGTAATGTTTGGTGAGCAATTGGGTTTTCAGCATCATTAGCCGCAGTAACCATTTTTCCTTTAAGTGTATGATTCATGATTGAATTTAGAACGGTTATCCCGATGGTTCCACCTATAGAACGAAAGAAGGTGGAGGCTGCCGTAACCGTTCCAAGCTGTGACTTTGGAAATTCATTTTGGATGGCAATCATTAATGTGGGCATTACTAAGCCCATACCTAAGCCAAGAACCACCATATATGCATAAGCAGTAAATTCGTTTGAATCGATGCCCATTGTACTCATTAAAAAGAATCCTAAGGCACCAAGAAGCATGCCTGAAGTTAATACTGTGCGGAAACTAAATCTTAATAACAACTGACCGCCAACAACACTTGCAGCAATCATAGCAATCATCATTGGAGTCATTGTAGATCCAGCCTGGGTTGGTGAAACGCCAAGAATACCCTGCATATACATAGGTACAAACATAATCGCACCAAACATTCCAAGTCCCAGTAAAAATCCTAATGCATTCATAGTTGCAAAAATTCGATTTTTAAAGAAGGAAAGGTCCAGTATAGGTTCAGCAGCTTTTCGCTCAATAAATCCAAAGACTATAAGCAGTAAAATTGAACCACCGAAAATAAGGAAAGATGTGGCAGAAGCCCATTCAAATTTATCACCGCCGAATGTTAAACCCAGTAATAATAATACGATCGCAGGAATTAAGGTGATTATCCCTAAATAATCGATATTAACTTTGTCTTTTTTCTCAATCGATTCGTGCTTTAATCCCATAAAGATTAAAATAGCGGAAAGTAGTCCAAAGGGAACATTAATTAGGAAAATCCAGTGCCAACTAATGTTATCGACAATAACTCCGCCTAAGAAAGGACCGATGACTGAACTTAACCCAAACAGCCCACCAAAAATCCCTTGCCATTTAGCCCGTTGTTCAGCTGTAAAGATGTCCCCAATGATTGTCTGAGAAAGGGGCATAATCATCCCACCGCCGATCCCCTGAAGACCTCTATAGATGACTAGTTGTTCCATAGATGTTGCAGTGGCACAAAGACCTGAACCAATAATAAAGATAATGGTTCCAAGTAAATAGAGGAATCTTCTACCATAAAGGTCAGATAGTTTTCCAACTATCGGAACCACTGTTGTTGAAGTAATCATATAGGCTGTTGTAACCCACGCAAATATGGTAAAGCCATTTAACTCTGAGATGATTGTAGGCATTGCTGTTCCTACGATTGTTTGCTCTAGTGCACTGAAAAACATACCGATAATTAAACCGGTTATGACTAATTTTGTATTTATTCTTTTCTCTTCTATCGCCATAATTATTTCTCCTACCTAGATGTTATAAAAAGACTAATGACTATGTCGTCATAAAATATACACTATAACTGGTCAGTCAGTCAATTATTTTTGTAGAAAGGATATTTGATAAGATATCCTCTATAGTTCAAAGCCATAAATAGCAGTAATTTCCTTATTATATTTTTCAAGTTTTGAAATCCCTTTAAAATTTGAAAGCATCCCTTTAATTACTGGAACACGGGGGCTCTGTTTGTTTATTTCCTCTTCCAGTACCTCTAATGAGATTTCTAATGTTTCTTTATTTTCCATTTGATCAATCTCAGTTCTCATTGCTTGGATAATATTATTTACATTGGTAGGTTCAAAAATTTGCTTCGAGTTTTTTATTATTTTCCCCATCTTTTCCTCGGTTAAGAAGGGTTCTTCGCATGTAATGTCTTTTATGATACTATCCAACCTTTTCATTAAAAAGTGGGATAGTTTTTCAATCTCAAACTCTACTGGTTCGAGTATTAATAATCCAATATACGATTGAAACAATCCTTCTAGAATCAGGGCTAAATCAATTGAAAAAGGCTCAATGTTTTGACCATAAATAGCAATTATTCCTTTGCGATATAATAAATGAGATTCAAACCGCTTTTTGAAGAAAAGTTTCTTGATTTCTTCATTCCTTGGGATTGCTTGTTCTTTGGAGAGCATAATCATAAATTCTTTATGACCAATAAAGGTTCTGAAAATAGCAGAGATTTGCTTAATGAATTTTTCTCTGGGGGATAAATCTTGGTTGTCAAAAACCAACCTACTTGATTCTATTGTCTCAAATATATAATCCAGAATTGCGAGTAATAAATCATCTTTGGACTTAAAATGTAAATAGAAAGCTCCTTTAGAAATATTACTTTCAGTAGCAATTTCTTGTATAGACGTCGAGGAAAAACCTTTTTGAGCAAAAAGCTTCATCCCTGATTTTATAATAACTTTCTCCTTTTCTGTCAAAATAAACCCTCCATTAATTGATGTTCCTATGCCATAATGAATATTTCTTGACTTATGACCGGTTGGTCAGTATGATTAAATCTGTTATGACCGTATAGTCAATCCTATTCGAATCAGACCAAAATGTCAACAAGGTATAAGAAGGAGCGAAATATGAAGAAAATCATTCAGTTTTCATTGAAGAACAAATTTGCCATATGGCTGTTAACTATTATTATAACAATTGCAGGATTGTATTCTGGGATGAACATGAAACTAGAAACCATTCCAAATATCAGTACACCGCTTGTTACAGTCATGGCTATTTACCCTGGTGCAACACCCGAACAGGTAGCAGTGAGTGTTACAGAACCAATTGAAAAAAGAGTTGAGAATTTGGATGGAGTTTCCGTTGTAAGCTCCTCTTCATTTCAAAATGCATCATCGATTCAAATTGAATATGATTTTGATAAAGACATGGAAAAGGCTCAAAACGAAGTGAAGGAAGCATTAAGCAATCTTGAACTTCCTGACGGAGTGGAGGAACCCAAAGTTTCACGGATGAGTTTCTCAAGCTTTCCAGTCATGTCCTTAAGTATTACAAATTCAGACCAATCATTGACAGAATTAACAAAAACAGCTGAAGAGGAGATCATTCCAGAGCTAGAGGGTGTTGAAGGAGTATCAACCGTTCAAATATCAGGGCAGCAAGTTGACGAAGTTCAATTGAAATTTGATGAAACTAAATTAAAGAAATATGGGTTAACCGAAGAAACAATCAAGAATTTAATTAAAGCTACAGACGTTAAGTTTCCATTAGGTTTATATACATTTAAAGATACGCAAAAGTCAGTTGTCATCAATGGTAATGTGACATCGATCGATGACCTAAAAGCAATAAAAATTCCCGTAGTCCCATCTACAGGTGCATCACAGCAAGGAATGACGGGTGGTCAACAAAGTCAGGTACAACAAGGTATGACAAGCGGCCAAGTTAGCCAAGGAAATCAAACAGCACAGGTTCCAGCATCGATTCCTACTGTAGACCTTAAAGATCTGGCAACAATTGAAGTAGTAGGGAAAGCCGAATCTATTTCCAGGACAAATGGTGAGGAATCAATCGGTGTGCAAATTACAAGTGCACAAGATGCAAATACAGTAGATGTTGTAAACGCAGTAAAAGAAAAACTAAGTGGTTTTGAAGCTAAGATTGATGGGTTAAAAGTAACGACGATTTTTGATCAAGGGAAACCTATCGAAGAATCAGTTGCAACAATGCTAAATAAAGCGATATTTGGTGCAATCTTTGCCATGATTATCATATTGCTTTTCTTAAGAAATTTTCGAACAACAATTATTTCAGTCATTTCTATTCCTTTATCGATATTAATAGCTATTTTACTTCTTAAACAAATGGATATTACGCTAAATATGATGACACTCGGTGCAATGACAGTTGCGATCGGTCGAGTTATTGATGATTCAATTGTTGTCATCGAAAATATATTTAGACGAATGTCTCTTAAGAATGAAACACTTAGTGGTAAGGAATTAATTGTGGCGGCCACTAGAGAAATGTTTATGCCGATCTTTTCTTCAACGATTGTAACAATTGCTGTATTCCTGCCATTAGGATTAGTAAAAGGTCCAGTTGGGGAGATGTTCTTACCATTTGCATTGACAATCGTCTTCGCATTAATGGCTTCTCTTTTAGTAGCCATTACAATTGTACCAATGATGGCTCATTCTTTATTTAAAAAAGGGATATCATTAAAACAAGTGCATGTTGAAAATAAACCTGGTAAATTAGCTTCTAATTATAAAAAGGTTCTTAATTGGTCGTTAAACCATAAAATTATTACCTTTGGGTTAGCTATCTTACTGTTAGTTGGCAGCTTGTTCCTTGTACCGGTCATTGGGGTAAGTTTCCTTCCTTCTGATGAACAGAAAATGGTTGTTGCCACATACAAACCGGCACCAGGCCAAACATTGGATGAAGTTGAGCGGATTGCAACAGAAGCAGAAGAATTTTTTGAGGAAAGAACAGGAGTAAAAACCATTCAGTTTTCTGTTGGCGGAGAAAATCCAATGAATCCAGGGCAAAGTAATTCTGCCATGTTTTTTGTTGAATATGACAAAGATACTAAAAACTTTTCACATGAAACCGAAAAGGTTATCAATGACCTAAAGAAACGAAAAGATAAAGGTGAATGGGCAAGCCAAGATTTCTCTGGCATGGGATCATCGAATGCTCTAACGTTTAACGTCTATGGTGACAATATGGATGAAATTGAACCAGTCGTGAACAATATATCGAAGATTTTTAAGAGAAACGAATCCCTTAGAAATGTGAAAACGAGTATCTCGGATACGTATGAAGAATACACATTAGTTCCTAATCAGGAAAAGTTAAGTCAATTAGGTCTTACTGTAGCACAGGTTGGAATGGGCCTAGCTGGAAATGGCCAACGTCAAGTATTAACAACAATTGAAAATAACGGCAAAGAAATGAATGTCTATCTAGAGGTTGAGAAAGATGAATATGAAGATATTAATGAATTGACAGATAAAACGCTTCAATCCCCTATGGGTATGACAGTTCCGATTAAGGATGTCGTCGACGTAAAAGTGGGAAACACTTCTGACACGATTACAAGGCGTGATGGTCGTATTTATGCAAGTGTAAGTGCAGAAATTACCACTAAAGATGTATCAAAAGTTTCGACGGCAGTTCAAAAGAAAGTAGATACGTTAAAAATGCCATCGACCGTGGATATATCTGTCGGCGGGGTATCAGAAGATATTGCTGAATCCTTTACACAGTTAGGCTTAGCAATGCTTGCAGCGATTGCAATTGTTTATCTAGTTCTCGTTATTACATTTGGTGGAGGTTTAGCACCACTAGCGATTCTATTCTCGTTGCCATTTACCATTATCGGCGGGTTATTAGGATTATTGATCGCTGGCGAAACCTTAAGTGTTTCAGCAATGATTGGCGCCTTGATGTTAATTGGGATTGTTGTAACGAATGCAATCGTATTAATTGATCGTGTCATTCATAAAGAAAATGATGGATTATCGACACGAGAAGCCCTTCTTGAGGCAGCAGGGACACGTGTTCGCCCAATTCTTATGACAGCAATTGCGACAATTGGTGCGCTTATACCACTAGCAATCGGTATGGAAGGAAGTGGACTAATTTCGAAGGGATTAGGTGTCACAGTCATCGGGGGGCTGACAAGTTCTACGTTGCTTACATTAGTAATTGTGCCAATTGTCTATGAAACACTAATGAAAATGAAGAGAAAAGAAAAGAAGCCGGTAGAGAAAGTATTATAAGTAAAATAAAATCAATAGAAGCTGATTCTTCGTTATTTTTTACTGAAGTATCAGCTTCTTTTGTTTTTTATCGAGTCCTTGACATTTTAAAAAAATGGAGTATAGTAATATTCTTGTGTTGCCTAATTTAATTATTTCTAAAATATTCATGGATTGTTCATATTTAAATGCTAATATAGATGATAGACTATTGGGAACAGTATCCACCCATTATATTTAAAATAATGACTAAAATTATATAATAATAGACTACAAGGCAGGTGCTATATGAATAACTTATTGCAAAGAGGTCAAAGTATTTTTAATAAATATGTTGGCTTTTTCTTTTTGACTGTATTTTTCCTATGGATGAAGACATATATCGTTCAATTAACGCAATTTGACTTAGGGATAGAAAATTCTCTTCAGAAGTTTCTATTATTTATAAATCCGCTCGGATCTTCTTTACTTTTCTTAGGCTTTTCTTTCTTTTTAAAAGGTAGAAAAAAGTATATTGGGCTGATTGTCATCGATTTTCTTTTATCGTTTCTATTATATGCGAATATTCTATTTTACCGATTTTTTAATGATTTTATCACCTTACCGACTCTAACGCAGACACAAAACTTTGGCGATGTAAGTGGAAGTGTGACGACTCTATTAAAACCTTATGATTTTTTATTCTTCATTGATATCATTATTTTGGCTGCCTTACTTGTTTTACGGTTTGTGAAAATTGAGGCCAATGACATGAATCGCGGAAAAGTGGCTGCCTTATTTTCAATGGCGCTTGCTATTTCTAGTGCAAACCTAGCTTTAGCTGAAACAGACCGCCCTCAATTATTAACCAGAGGATTTGACCGTAATTATATTGTGAAGTATTTAGGTATGTACAATTACACCATTTATGATGCAGTTCAAAGTACCAAAGCATCAGCACAAAGGGTTATGGCAAGCAGTGATGATATTACAGAAGTCATTAACTATACAAAATCTAATTACGCAGAGCCAAATCCAGCTTACTTTGGTGCTGGAAAAGGAATGAATGTAATCTATTTACATCTAGAATCAATGCAAAACTTCCTTATTAATTACAAGTTGAATGGGGAAGAAGTAACACCATTTTTAAATTCATTAACGAAAGATCAAAATACGCTTTACTTTGATAATTTCTTCCATCAAACAGGTCAAGGTAAAACATCTGATGCTGAATTCATGTTAGAAAATTCATTATATGGATTATCCCAAGGTTCAGCATATACGACAAAAGGTTTAAACACATATGAAGCTGCTCCAGCTATTTTAGGTCAGCAAGGCTACACGTCAGCGGTGTTCCACGGAAATTCAGGAAGCTTTTGGAATCGTAATGAGATTTATAAATCGTTTGGGTTTAACAAGTTCTTTGATTCAAATTACTATCAAATAGATTCTAAAGATCTAGCTGAATATGGGCTGATGGATAAGCCTTTCTATGAGCAATCCATTCCACTACTGGAATCCTTACCACAGCCATTTTATACAAAATTTATTACCGTATCGAATCATTATCCATATCCAATTAATGAGGAAGACGCAACGATTGCACCAGGGACAACCGGTGATAAATCTGTCGATGGATACTTTCAAACCGCACGATATGCGGACGAGGGATTGAAGCAATTCTTTGACTACCTGAAAAAATCAGGATTATATGATCATTCGATTATTGTCATGTACGGTGATCATTATGGAATTTCAGAAAATCATAATAAAGCAATGGAACAGGTGATGGGAAAAGAAATTACTCCTTTCGAAAATGCTGGCTTACAACGAGTGCCATTATTTATTCGTGTACCAGGAATGGAAGGTGGAGTAAACCACGAGTACGGTGGTCAAATCGATCTTCTTCCAACACTTCTTCATTTGCTTGGCACGGACACAAAAGAATATGTCCAATTTGGAACCGACATATTATCTAAACAGCATGATGATGTAGTTCCTTTCAGAAATGGCGACTTTGTAAGTTCAACAATCACCTCTATTGATGGTAAATTCTATGATTCCAAAACGGGAATGAAATTAGATAAAGCTAAAACCGAAGAAGCTAAGAAAGATCAGAAAATCGTCGAATATAAATTAAAGCTATCAGATAAAGTTGTAAATGGAGATTTATTACGTTTCTACAAACCTGAAACGTTTATTCCTGTCGACCGTTCAAAATATAACTATAATCCCACGACTGATGTGGAACCCAATAAGTAAGTAAAACAAAGAGGGCTGCCTAAGTAAATTTTCTTAGGCAGCCCTCTTTGTGCATTTCGTTTCTATTTCCTGAATCTTTTCTTGTAGATAGTAGGAAGATAAGATCATGGACTACTAGTGAAAGGTGGGGGAAATAGTGAGGATGATTTTTCATATTTACCAAACAGATTGGAGAAATATATTTAGAGTTCCAATTGTAGTTTTGTTAATTGGAGCACTAATGATCCTGCCTTCTGCCTATGCATGGGTTAATATCAAATCGATGTGGGACCCTTACGGCAATACATCGGGGATTCGGGTGGCTGTTAGCAACGAGGATGAAGGAGCGGAAATTCGTGGGAAGAAATTTAATGTTGGAAATGATACTGTAAAAAGCCTAAAAAAGAATCACCAGCTTGGTTGGGTTTTTGTGAATCGAAGCGATGCACAGAGTGGCGTAGAGAAAGGGCATTACTATGCATATCTTATTATCCCAAAGGATTTTTCAAAGAAACTTACGAGTATTTTAGAAGTGAACCCCCAAAAACCAAACATAGAGTTCGCTGTTAACGAAAAAATCAATGCCGTGGCGCCGAAAATTGCAAACTCAGGGGCATCGAGTGTTACGGCGCAAATTAGTCAGGCGTTTATTAAAACGGTGGGGAATGAATTATTCTCTGTATTTTATAGAGCAGGTATTGAGCTTGAGCAAGCATTGCCTTCCATTCATAATGTTGAGAAACAAATCTTTGAATTGGAAAAAGCATTACCGCAGATTGAGGAAATGGGAAAAAAGGCGATAGAACTGGAGGAGAGGCTGCCCGAAATACAAGCAAAGGGACAGAAAATTATTGAGCTTGAACAAAGAATACCCGAAATCCAGCAGGCCGGCACCAGTATCTTAAAGGTTGAAGCTAGTTTGCCACTTATAAAGGATGCCGGGGACAAAGTGATCGTATTACAGGGGAAACTTACTGATATGCAGCGTACCACCGATATCATTTTAGAAGTAGTCTCGAATTTAAATGAGATAGAAACGAAACTTAATCAAGCAATCGATAGCGTAAAGGATACAAAACAGGTGGATACTACAGCAAATCAAGACCAATTAGACCAATTGTACGAGGAGTTAGTAAAAATCCATAATAGCATCCATGAAACTCGGACTGGCATTCAACAGAAAGTAGACGAAGTAACCCAAGATATAAATTCAGCAGCCTTATTTTTTAAAAATGATTTGCCCAGGGTTGAACAGAAACTACATAAGGCGGCTGATTTTGTGCGGAATGATTTGCCAAAAGTGGAGGAAGACATTCGAAGAGCAAGGAACCTTGTTCAAACAAGGCTTCCCGAACTTGTAAAAGTCGTTCATAAAGCAGCGGACATAGCTCGAAATGACTTACCAGGATTTGAAACTAAAATTAGAAGTGCGGCCGATAAAATCCGTAAGTTTGAAGGCAGTGTAAATATAAATGATTTAATCCAATTTCTTAAACATGATCCTCAAAAGGAAAGTAACTTTTTATCAAGTCCAATCCTATTGAAAACGAAAAGGTTATTTCCTATCCCGAATTATGGATCGGCGATGACCCCTTTTTATACGATGCTGGCCCTATGGGTCGGAGCCACTCTCCTGATTGCTTCCTTAAAAGTAGATGTCGATGACCCTGAGAATAAATACAAAAGCTACCAAATCTATTTAGGGAGGCTGCTAACATTTCTGACGATCGGCATCTTCCAAGCAGCCATTGTAGCCCTTGGTGATTTGTTTTTAATTCACACGTATGCTGTGGACAAACTTTGGTTTGTACTTTTATGCATATTTATCAGTATCGTGTTTGTTACGATTACGTATTCCTTATGTTCGGTGTTCGGAAATATTGGAAAAGGTTTAGCAATCCTTTTCTTAGTCCTGCAAATATCTAGTTCGGGAGCTACGTTTCCGGTTAGTTTGACCTCTACCTTTTTTCAAAAGTTAAACCCCTTTATGCCGTTTACGTATGCGGTAAGCATGCTCCGTGAAACGGTCGGTGGAATGATCAAAGAGGTGGTTATTAAAGATATCCTTTCTTTAATTGTCTTTGTATTCATTAGTTTTCTTGTAGCATTGATATTAAAAAAACCTTTAAGCAAACGGATTAACCAAACAGCAGAAAAAGCGAGGACAACAAAGATTATTCCTTAGTCCAATTAATTGCTGTGTAGGTTGTATATTTTTAAAACTAAGTAAAACACTAGTAGTTATGGAGGTGGAGTTTGTGGTAAGTGGTCAGCCAAATTTAAGTGAGTACGGACTTCTATCTTCCTCGCTAAATGAAAACATTGCTTCTCTTAAGAGTTTGTTCGAATCCTGTGAGGATATGGAATATAAACACATGGACATTTCAAATGTTGAAGGATGTTTAATCTACCATCCAGGAATGGTCGACCTTCATTTGTTAACCGAAATCGAAAGTCATGTCGTAACCATCAATGAACATCACACCGTTAGAACAAAACAAACCACTCAAAATGTCATAAGAAAGAATTTTTTATCTATTAATGTTAAGCATTCAAATAGTTTAAGTACAATTGTTGAACAGTTGTTATTAGGGAATACTATTTTATTGATTGATAATGAAGACCAGGCATATATGCTGCAAACGGCTAAATACACAGGCAGAGCCATAACGGAGGCTGTTACTGAACGAACTGTTCGCGGGCCGCGTGAGGGTTTTATCGAGGATTTAGACACAAACCTAGCGCTTGTCCGTAAACGGATCCGAACTCCACAATTAAAAGTAAAATTTCTAACCCTGGGTCGACAAACCAATACAAAAATAGGCATTTTATATATGGCCGGAATTGCTAGTGAGGAAATTGTCCAAGAAATAAAAGATCGGCTTTCCAAAATAGACATTGATGGAATATTAGAGAGTCAATATATTGAGTCTCTAATCCAAGATTCAAAGCGGTCTCCGTTTCCAACCATTTACAATACTGATCGTCCAGATAAAGTATGTGGGAGCTTACTAGATGGTAAGGTCGCCATTATCATTGATGGGTCTCCCTTTGTCTTGACAGCACCTGCCCTTTTTGTGGAATTCCTCCACACCAGTCAGGATTATTACGATAGTTCACTAGCTGCAACAATGGTTCGTTGGGTCCGATTTTTGGGGCTTTTTGTAACCTTAATCCTTCCTGCTTTTTATGTAGCATTGACCACCTTTCATCCCGATTTATTACAAACAACCCTTCTATTGAGAATTGCCGGGAGCCGTGAAGGTCTTCCATATCCCGTCTTAATTGAAGCGATCTTTATGGTCATGACTTACGAACTGATTCGGGAAGCTGGCTTGCGAATGCCTAAAACGTTTGGGAGTCCAATAATAATCACGCTTGCTTTAGTTATCATTGGCCAAGCGGCCGTGCAGGCTGGAATTATTGGGCCAGTTTTAAGCATTGTTGTTTCGATCACAGCGTTAACATCGTTTATTATGCCAAACTATGCGTTTCACCAAATAATTAGAATGTTAGGCATTCCCTTGCTTATTTTGGCTGGTTTTTTTGGATTCATGGGTATCCTTATTGGTCTGATGTTCGGCTTAACCCATGTTATCAGTCTGCGTTCTTTCGGTGTTCCCTATTTTTCGCCAGTATCACCTGCATTCTATCAGGGCTGGAAGGATGTCTTTATTCGGGCTCCTTGGTGGGGAATGAAGTCGCGTATTCCAGGTATGAATATCAACAATTTCCACCGAAGTGGAGAGGCTTCTTCATCATCAGTTGGCAGTAAGGAGAAAAAGGATGAGTAATATCAGTAAGTTTAGATGTTTAATAATCATTGTTATTAATTCTTTTTTGCTTATTTCTTTAACAGGCTGCTGGAGCTCACATGAGGCAGAAGAAAATGCAGTCATCGATATCATGGGAATAGATATCAATGAAAAAGGAGAATATGAAATCACTGCATCCATTGTAAAGACTTACCAAATATTTTCGCTAACATCAAAAAATAATTCGGATGGAAAAGGCGAGAATTCTTTTATTATTTCTACAACCGGTAAAAGCATTGTCCAAGCTATTTCAAGTTTAGCAAGGACAATACCGAAGAGACTATATTTTGGACACATGAATGTACTTGTTTTGGGAAACACTTTTGCTTCTAAGGAAAACTTGGAGCAAAGTTTAGATTATTTTAAAAGAGAAAATGATTTTCGTCCGAATTTGCAACTTTATGTAACAAAAGGGAAGGCAAAGGATATTATTACCACAAAACCAGAGTTAAAGCCAACACTTGGTTTGGAAATAAGAGGCATGTTTGCGACGAATCGGTATGCCACATCTTCAATGGTCAAAGACCTTAGTAAATTTTCAGAGGGTTTAAGCAGTGTTTCAATGGAACCTTATACAGGGGTACTATCTAACTCAATTGCGAATGATAAATTAGCTCAAACAGGAAAAGTTGAACCCATTGGACAAGAAAGTAGTAAAAGTCTGATTCCTCAGGAAAGTAGAGAGGCTTCACTAAGTTTAAACGAAACAGCTGTGTTTAAAAATGGGAAATTAGTTGGATACTTGAATAAAGAGGAGACGAATGGCTTATTGTGGCTTAAAGGAGACCTAGTTAAAGATGTGATCATTGCTCCTTGTGGAGATGGGTCAAGTGAAGGGAACACAAGTCTCACCATAAGAAAGGTAAACACTTCTATTTCACCCGAAAAGAATGATTCGAAGATTGCTTTTCATGTTGATATTCATGCTGACGGTGAAATCAGTGAGATAACCTGTTCAACCCCTTCTATTTCAAGTAATTATTTAGCTAACCTAAATCGCCAGGTTGAAGGAATTGTAAGAAAAGAAATAGATGATTTGTTTAGAAAGATTAAATATGACTGGAATACAGATATCATTGGCTTTGGTGACCAATTTAAACGGAAATATCCTGAAGATTGGAGGGGAATGGCTTCGTCATGGAAAAAGGATGGTTTTAAAGATACAGACATCGATATAAACATAGATTTTTCAATAACAAGATTCGGCTTAGAAAAAGGAACTACATCAGAATAGAGGGAAAAAATGAAAACGTTATTCTTCTTACTATTTATCATACTAGTAGGTATCACAACAGTTTTTCATCTATATACTTCCTGGAAAAAGAAAGAGAAAAAAGTGATGTTTATTCAAATGGGTATCCTGGGATTAGCAATTGTTTTAGGTGGTGTGTTGATATACGAATTCCAGCTTCCATCCTTATCAAAATTATTTAATACAATAAGCCCGTTTTAGTATGATTGGAGGGAAATTCCTATGATTGAAAAGGGAAGAATTAGTAATATTCAGGCTTCTATGTTAGCGATCACTTCTTTGACGATCATCGGGCATTTAATTATTTTGACGGTCGTGATGGCACATAGTAAGCAAGATGGGTGGATTGCAGGAATATTCGGAAGTGCACTGGGGCTCATTGGAATAGTCTCGTTGGTTAAGCTTTCTCAGCGATTTCCAGGCTTAACTTTAATTGAAATTCTTTTTCAGCATTTCTCTTGGATTGGGAAAATACTGGGACTCCTATATTTGTTTTATTTTTTTATCATGGCATGTTTGGCAACAAGACTATATGCCGAGTCCTATAAAAGAATTATGATGGAAACACCAATGTGGGCTTTTATTACGTTGATTCTTCTATTAACTATCTATATCGTTCATAAAGGTCTTGAAACATTAGGAAGATTGAACCAGGTGATGCTTCCGGTTTTAATCATTTTCGCCTTGGCTGTTGTAGTCTTAACGATGAACGAAAAAAAGGATTATACCAACCTCCTGCCTTTTTTAGGTAACGGGTTATACCCCGTTTCTTTGGGCTCGCTCACCGTAATGGGGTGGTTTGGTGAATTTGCAATAATGGGAATGGTTTTACCGTATGTTCAAAATCCAAAAAAACTAATGAAAACAGGGATTTATAGCGCACTTTTAACATTGATCTTCTTTTTAGGGCCTATCACAGGGCCTATAGCCCTATTTGGGCCAGAAGAAGCCGCGAAAATGGCTTTTCCTACTTTTTCGGAAGTAAGGTATATTGAAGCAGGCGATGTAATCAATCGCTTTGATGCCATTGCGATTCTCTTTTGGACGGTTGGATTAATGATACGTATTTCTTTATTCTTCTATGGGCTGTGCCTTGGGACCGCACAAATATTTAAAACTGATACATACAAACCTTTTATCATTCCATTCGGATGGTTAATCGGTGTCGGTGCCGTAATTTTCGCCAAGAACTATTCCGAAATAAATGAATTTCTGTTTCAGTCATATGTCCCCTTAAATATTCTTATGGGAGCGGTTCTACCATTTCTTTTCCTATTCATTACAATGATGTTGAAAAAGAAAAAAACAGTATAAGAACTGGTTTTTAGTTCCCTTGAATAGGACTAGGCAGACATTAAAATTAATGTCAGCCTCTTTTCTATTTTGGAACACTATAGGATTTTTTAAATATTATAATAAATTATATTGACAATTCCTATGCGTATGGTAGGATTAATCTTAATTTAACAATTCAATGAAGTTTTGAAAGGGAGGCGAATCAACTGGAAGGTTCAGAATGGCAAGAAGTAAAGGAACATATTGAACGTATGCTGGACACATTAAAATATGGATCTATTACACTAGTAGTTCAGGATGGAAAAATAGTACAAATTGAGAAAAATGAAAAGGTTCGTCTTCAATCAAATAAAATTCGCTGACTAGAAAAACTTGAGGCGGTCTACACCTTATTGGGGTGGGAGACAGCCTTTGTATTATGACAAAGGGGGTCCATAGAGGATGACAAAAGCAGTGACTTATAATAATTGGAGTGAAATCTCGGAAAACTTCTCTATTCAGGATGAGACAAAGGGTGCCAGGTCTGTTTTAGAGTGGGCATATAGCAATTATCCTGAAGGGAAAATTATCTATGCATCCAGTTTTGGTGCTGAAGCAATTGTATTAATCGATTTGATTTATCAGGTAAAAAAAGATGCTCAGATTGTTTTTTTAGATACAGGGCTCCACTTTCCTGAAACGTATGAAGTGATTGATAAGATTGAAGCTCGTTTTCCAGAGTTACAAATCGAGCGAAAAACCCCTGATTTGAGTTTAGACCAACAAGCAGCAGAATATGGCTCGGCATTATGGAAACGTGATCCAAACCAATGCTGCCAAATCAGAAAGGTCATCCCTCTGCGCGAGGCATTGACTCCAAAAGATGCATGGATTTCAGGTCTTAGGAGAGAACAGTCGCCAACAAGGAAGGATACGCAATTCGTTAATAAAGATGATAAATTTAAAAATATAAAAATCTGTCCATTAATTCATTGGACGTGGGATGAGGTTTGGTCGTACATCAGGGAAAGAGACCTCCCTTATAACCAATTGCATGATCAAAACTATCCAAGTATTGGCTGTTTCCCATGTACACAGGCCGTCGGAACAAATGGTGATTCCCGAGATGGGCGTTGGACGGGCAGCAGTAAAACGGAGTGCGGTTTGCACTCTAAGTAAAGGAGGTAATTCCTACGCTTACCATAATTGCGGTTTCAATAGGATTATTTTTTGCAGTAAATATTGGTGCTAGTGGTGCCGCAGCGTCGATGGGTATATCCTATGGAGCCGGTGTAATAGCAAAAAGAAAGGCATTGGCTCTTTGTGCTATTGCAGTTTTCCTAGGTGCTTGGCTAGGTGGAGAGGAAGTCGTAAAGACTATTGGGAGCGGGATTGTCCCTAGCAGTACTTTTACGACGGCGATTGCCTTGATTGTGCTTGCCTCAGCAGCATTATCATTATTCCTTGCCAACATTTTTGGGATTCCTCTTTCGACCAGCGAAGTGGCAGTAGGATCAGTTATTGGAGCTGGTGTAGTATATCAATCGGTTTTTGTAGGCAAAGTTTTGTGGATAGCAATGTTTTGGCTGCTTACTCCTTTTGCTGCATTTGTTATTGCCATTTTGGCTGCATCACTGTTGAGGCGACCATTCATTAAAACATGGATGGAGAAGTCAAAAGCTGGTCCTATATTAGCAATCATTGTTGTACTTATGGGCTTGTTTGAAGCCTTCTCCGCTGGAATGAATAATGTAGCAAATGCAGTTGGACCACTTGTTGCCGCAGGATTAATGCATAAGGGAGATGCGGTCATCTGGGGCGGTCTAGCCGTTGCACTCGGTGCATTCTTTCTCGGAAACCGGGTGCTTGAAACCAATGGGAAAAAAATAACGACTCTCAGGATAGAAGAAGGTTGTGTAATTTCTGGTACTGGTGCAAGTATTGTTACTGCTGCCTCTCTTTTTGGAATTCCGGTCCCATTAACGCAAATTACCACTTCCTCCATAATCGGAATTGGCTATGCTAAATATGGGAAGGCAGTCCTAAAAAAGGATATCGTGGTCCAACTGCTAACTGTTTGGATTGTTTCTCCTGTTTTATCGATGGTGCTTTCATACACCATTATTCAATTGGTGATTGAACAGAATTTCTATCCAATTATTGCAATGATAGGTGTTCTAATCTCCGTTTTTGGTGTGATGTTCCTAATGAAGAAAACACCTTCGAAGGTAGTAGTCCCAAATACAAAAGTAGCGAATAAATTAAAATTTGTAGAGAAAGGTTGATCAAAATGTCATACTTACCAAAACCTCATGGAGGAAAACTTATTCAAGCGTTCGACCCCAATTACGATCTAACCACTATCGAAAAGGAAATTGAAATTGATACGATTGCATTAAGTGACTTAGAATTAATTGGTATCGGATTATTCAGTCCTTTAAAGGGCTTTCTTGGACAAAAGGACTATGAATCTGTCGTGAGCAATATGCGTTTAGCAGACAATACCATCTGGTCTATCCCTGTAACATTACCCGTATCTTACGGTGTTGCTGAAACACTTGTGGAAGGAGAAGAGTACAAACTTTCATTTAACAAGGAAGTCTATGGTGTTATTAGGGTTTCAGAATGGTATGAACCTGATTTAGACAAAGAAGCACTTGAAGTATATAAAACAGAAGAACTTGCCCACCCTGGTGTGAAACGTCTTTACGAAAGAGGACCTGTTTACGTGGCTGGGGAAGTTGTACTCGTAAAAAAAGCCGAAAAAGGAGTATTCGGTGATGTGTGGTTTGAACCGAAGGAAACACGGGCCATTTTTGAAGAAAAGGGCTGGAAGACTGTTGTAGGTTTCCAAACAAGAAATCCTATTCATCGTGCACATGAGTACATTCAAAAAGCTGCCCTTGAAACGGTCGATGGCTTGTTCGTCAACCCGCTTGTAGGTGAAACAAAGTCAGATGATGTCCCTGCGGATGTCCGTTTGAAAAGTTACCGTGTTTTACTTGAGAATTATTATCCTAGCGAACGAGTTCAACTTGGTGTGTATCCAGCAGCTATGCGATATGCAGGACCAAGGGAAGCCATTTTCCATGCACTTGCCCGTAAAAACTTTGGCTGCACCCATTTTATTGTTGGTCGTGACCACGCAGGAGTTGGAAACTATTACGGAACTTACGATGCCCAGCATATTTTCAGTAATTTTACAGAAGAAGAACTTGGTATCAAGCCTTTGTTCTTTGAACATAGCTTCTACTGCAATAAATGCGAAGGAATGGCTTCTGATAAAACTTGTCCGCATAGTAAGGAAGACAGAGTGATTCTTTCTGGAACAAAGGTGAGAGAGATGCTACGAGCAGGAGTACTTCCACCGTCTACCTTTAGCCGCAAAGAAGTTGTTGAAGTGTTAATCGAGGGAATGAAAGAAAAAGCAACAGTGTAAGGAGGAAAATAAATCAATGTCTAAACCAACGAATATTACTTGGCATGAAACATCTATTTCCAAAAAAATTCGGCGTGAAAAAAATGGTCACGGAAGCTGTGTACTCTGGTTTACTGGACTCTCAGGATCGGGAAAATCAACTATCGCAAATGCTGTATCGAACGAATTGTTCCGTCAGGGGATCAATGAATATGTCCTCGATGGTGATAATATTCGCCACGGTTTAAACAAGGATCTTGGTTTTTCCGATTATGACCGAACTGAAAATATCCGAAGAATTGGCGAAGTTGCCAAGTTGTTTGTCGACAGCGGCAAAGTGGTGACCACCGCCTTTATTTCACCATTTCGCTCTGATCGTGAGCAAGTGCGGGCTTTATTTGAAGACGGTGAATTTATTGAAGTTTTTGTCCAATGTCCAATCGAGGAATGTGAACGTCGCGATCCCAAGCAACTCTATGCGAAAGCGCGTCGTGGCGAAATTAAAGATTTCACGGGAATCGATTCACCTTATGAAGCGCCAGAACAACCGGAAATCACCCTCCGTTCTGATCAGGTAACCGTTGAAGAGGCAGTGGAACAAGTCTTTGCTTATTTAAGAGAGAAAAAAGTTATCTAAATAATGAATTAATAAAGGGGCAGCGAGAATGAAAGGGATTCTTTACATTGGCCACGGCACACGCTCAAAAGAAGGAGCAGCGGAAGCGAATTCCTTCATACATAGAGTAATGGAACGAATTGATGTTGCTATTCAGGAAATGAGCTTTCTTGAGTTGACCGAACCAAGTATTGAGGAAGGCTTTCGGCGCTGTGTGATTAGGGGAGCGACTGAAATTACAGTCATTCCCCTGTTTTTGTTGGCAGCAGGTCACATTAAAGAAGATATTCCTCGTGCACTTACTTCTCTTCAGAAGCGGTTTCCGAAAATCGAAGTGAAAATAAGGAATCCTTTTGGTGTCCAGGGGAGGATTCTCGATGGAATTGCTGAACTCGTTAGGAATACGGTCGTAGATTTATCTTCGGAGGATTCCATTTTAATTGTTGGAAGAGGAAGCAGTGACCTGAGCATTCACACTGCCTTCGCACAGATATCTGAAGGGATTCAGGAACGCCTCAGAACGAAACTTGTTTCTGTTTGTTATTTGGCTGCTGCTGAGCCCAAGTTCCCAGTAGGTCTTGAGGCTATTTCCGAAAAATCAACTGGAAAAATAATCGTTGTTCCTTATTTATTATTTTCCGGTCTACTTTTAAAGGAAGTCGATCAAAAGGTCAGTATGAGACATAATCTAGGTCAGCAAATTATCCACACAGGTTCGCTTAGCAAACATCGAGTCATTGAGGATATCATCATTGAGCGGGTTGCAGAATGTTAAAAATACTCTGATTATTGTAAATGCACATTAGCTAATAGTCCAATGGATTATTAGCTATTTCTTTGGAATCAAATTATATAAATAAAGCAGGGGATAATAAAATGGTAAAATCTAACGAAAAGATGTGATTATGTGACAGAACTTATGAATGAAAAAATTCAACACCGCAAGTTACCACTTCGAAAAGTTATTCTTCGAACTATCGCTATTACAATCGGAGCCATTCTTATGGCTACCGGGTTAGAAATTTTTCTAGTTCCTAACCATGTTATTGATGGCGGCATTACAGGTATTTCAATTATGCTTGCCCATATAATTGGATGGAAATTAGGGATCTTCATCTTCATATTAAACTTGCCTTTTGTTTATATGTGATATAAACAGTTGGGGAAAACCTTTGCATTTTCTACTGTTTATGGAATAATCGTTTTATCTATTTTTGTATCATTTTTCCACCCGATTCCAGCTTTTACTGATGATATTCTCCTTGCTACTGTTTTTGGAGGGATGATTCTGGGTATGGGTGTAGGAATCGTCATCCGAAATGGCGGAGCGTTAGACGGGACAGAAATATTGGCACTTGTAATCACCAAAAAGGTCCCATTTTCAGTTGGCCAGATTATCATGTTTATCAATATCTTTATCTTAGGAGCAGCCGGTTTTGTATTTAGTTGGGACCGGGCGATGTACTCTCTGTTAGCCTATGTTATTGCATCTAAAGCGATAGATGCTGTTGTTGCAGGATTAGAAGAGTCCAAATCTGTTTGGATTATTAGTGATGAAGCAGAAGAAATTGGAAATGCCATCAATGCCAGACTGGGAAGAGGGGTAACTTACATTAAGGGTCAAGGTGCTTTTACTGGAGATAGCAAGAAGGTCATTTTCAGTATTATCACGAGGTTGGAAGAATCTAAATTAACCACAATTGTAGAGGATATTGATCCGACAGCCTTTTTGGCTATAGCAGACATTTCAGAAGTCCGCGGAGGCCGATTTAAGAAAAAGGATATTCACTAACAATAAATAAAAGGATCTGCAAATGAATCACAAATCCTTCAACTAGTATTAGTGGCCTAAACCAATATCATCTACATGCTTCACATGTTTATTATTAACCCAGATAAAAAGGACCGAAACGATGACAAACCCTGCTCCAACAAGAAATGGAACACTTGGATTATAAATTTCGGCAAGTTTTCCGGCAGTAAAGGGAGCAATCGCGCCTCCAATAAAACGGAGGAAGCTATAAGCAGCAGAGGCCGTTGATCGTTCAACGGGGGCAGCATTCATCACGGCTGTAGTGATGAGTGTATTATTATTTCCTAATAACGCACCTGCTAGGATAACAGCGGCGATGATCACCCACTGGGTTGAAGTCCATATACCCATTGCGACCAAAAGAAGTGCAAACAAGATTAACATCATACACATCGATTTTATCGTTCCGAACCATATAGAAAGCTTTGGAGCCATAAAAACGGAGGTGACAGCCAGTAAAATTCCCCAGCCAAGGAATACGAAGCCTAATCCGTGTTCATCTAAGCCCATCACGAATGGTGCATATGCCAGCAAGGTGAAGAAGCCAAAATTGTAAAGGGCAGCTGCAATCCCAAAAACTAAAAGTGAACGATGCTTTAAAGCGCGAAATGGATCTAATAATGAAGTGCGAGCTTTTACCGCATTTTGAGCAGTTGCTTTTGGCATTAGGATGAAAAGGCCAATAAAGGCAATAACCATCAATGTGGCGACCCCAAGAAACGGGCCTCGCCATGACATAGCGCCAAGCCAACCGCCAAGTAGCGGGCCAACTGAAATCCCTAGTCCGATTGCTGCTTCATATAAGATGATTGCTTTTGCCGTTCCGCTATTTGAGAGGGATACGATTGCAGATAAAGCCGTTGCAACAAATAGTGCATTTCCAAGGCCCCAGCCGCCTCGAAGCCCAACGAGTGTCCAAATGCCATTTGAAACTCCGCCAAGAGCCGAAAATACCGCAATAATCACGATTCCAGAAAGTAATGTCCATTTGATGCCAAGCCTTGTTGAGATTACCCCAGTAATAAGCATGGCAATTGCCATAACGGCATTATAGCTAGTGAATAGTAAGGTTACTTCAGTTTGTGTGGCATTTAATTGTTCGGCGATTGCCGGTAAAATAGGATCAACAAGACCCAATCCCATGAACGCGATTATACTTGCAAAAAATACAGCCCAAACTGCTTTTGGCTGGGTAAGTAAACCAATCTTTTTACCGATTGCCTCCGATTTGTGTGGTTGCATTGTTATTTTAGATTCTGGTCTTGGTGACATCTAATTTCCCCCTGTTTTTTGTTTCCATCCTTTTGAATTAGTTGTATGATGAAAGTATATAATTGTATTATACAATCAATTTCCACTGCGTCAATAGTGTTTTTGCAATGAATGTAAGGTTGTGATTACTTATCATAGAGTACATATGTTATCATATTTGTTATATGGAAATAAGGTTGACAGTGAGGTAGGAAAGAAATGGATGAACATTCATTAGAAATGATCGAACTTGAACTAGCAATTCTGATTCGCCGAACTACTTCAATTTCAAACAATAAAAAATTCGGGAATCTTGATAGATCTGCCTATTTAATCCTTCGCCGCATCAAATCGAAGGGGGCAGTAGGGGTTAAAGTTTTAGCGGAGGAATTCAAGTTAGATATATCTACAGTCAGTAGACAGGCAGCAGCTTTAGAGCATAAAGGTTATTTGTATAGAATTCCCGATCCATTGGATGGGAGAGCTTACACTCTTCAGTTAACTGAACAAGGTACAAATGAATTATTCGATTATAAACAGGCACGTTTAAAGCGAATTACCGAACTACTAGAGGATTGGTCTGATGACGAACGCAAATTATTCGGGATACTTTTGGAAAAATTCAATCAGTCCTTCAATTCATAAATTTTATAAGAAAAAAAGAGTAAAATTCTAATTTATAGAAAAAAGAGGTAATCCAAAAAGTTGTGATAGACAACTTTCTGGATAAACCTCTTTTTTATCAGGACTTTAACGGTGATAAAAGCTCTATAAATCTCTCGAAAGGTAGTTCGCACTATATCTCTAAAAAGAGAGACATGAGTTGATTAAACTGGTATTATCTTTGTGTAATAAAAATTTTTCTAAATCGACTGTTTTTTTATAAAGGGTGGGAGACAGATAATCATGGACACTAAAAGAATTGAACAAGACTTCTTAGGAAAAAAAGAAATACCAACAGATGCTTACTATGGTATTCAAACACTTAGGGCAGTTGAAAATTTTCCAATTACAGGTTATCGAATTCATGAAGATTTAATAATAGCGCTTGCGATGGTTAAAAAAGCGGCTGCAATTGCCAATATGAATACGAAGAGGCTGTATAGTGGACTTGGCAACGTTATTAGCCAAGCTGCTGATGAAATGATTGAAGGTAAATGGAACAATCAGTTTATCGTTGACCCGATCCAAGGTGGAGCAGGGACATCAATGAATATGAACGCTAATGAAGTGATTGCCAACCGTGCACTAGAATTACTTGGTCATGAAAAAGGTGCTTATATGCATTTAAGTCCCAATACACATGTGAATATGTCGCAATCAACGAATGATGTATTTCCTACAGCTATTCATATAGCAACACTCAGATTACTTGAAAAATTGCTAGAGACTATGCAGGATATGCTTAAGGTCTTTAAGGATAAAGCTAAGCAATTTGAAAACGTTATTAAAATGGGTCGGACCCATCTTCAGGATGCAGTTCCGATTCGATTAGGTCAGGAATTTGAGGCTTACTCTCGAGTGCTTGAACGGGATATTAAACGGGTCCATCTTTCACGGGGGAATTTATATGAAGTGAACATGGGAGCAACAGCAGTTGGAACAGGGTTAAATGCAGACCCAAAATATATACTAGATGTGGTCAAACAGCTTACAGAAATCAGTGGATTACCGTTGGTCAATGCAGAACATTTGGTTGATGCTACGCAAAATACGGATGCTTATACCGAAGTTTCAGCAGCATTAAAGGTGTGTATGATGAACATGTCTAAAATCGCTAATGACCTTCGGTTAATGGCATCAGGTCCTCGTGCGGGCCTTGCTGAGATTTCCCTTCCAGCCCGTCAGCCAGGATCTTCGATAATGCCTGGAAAAGTAAACCCTGTTATGCCGGAACTGATTAATCAAATCGCCTTTCAGGTGATTGGAAACGATCATACCATTTGTCTAGCTTCAGAAGCAGGCCAGCTTGAATTGAACGTCATGGAACCTGTATTAGTCTTTAACCTACTTCAATCTATTAGTATTATGAACAACGGATTCCGATCGTTTACGGATCATTGTCTTGTAGGGATTGAGGCTAATGAGGCTCGCTTAAAAGAGAATGTTGAAAAAAGCGTAGGAATTATTACAGCGGTTAATCCACACCTTGGCTATGAAGTGGCAGCGAGAATCGCTAGAGAAGCAACTATAACTGGCAAGTCTGTTCGTGAATTATGCCTGAAATATGATGTCCTAAGCGAAGAAGAATTAGATCTTATTTTGAATATATATGAAATGACCAAACCTGGAATCGCAGGTGCTGCTCTTTTAGAAAAAGATTAAAGTTCTTTTTACAAAAATATTATTCTTTTAAATAAGGAGTGCCTGACACCGGAACATTTGCGAATGGAGTGTCAGGCACCATTTTTTTTACTGTAATAAGTCGCTCAATGGAACCAGTTGGTACCCTTGGGCTTTTAGCCATGGAATTACTTGATTAACAGCTTCCGGTGTGTTTATTCCACCGATATGCATGAGGATGATGTCACCGTTGCTTGCTCCAGTTTTAATACGGGAGATGATTACCCCAGTAGCCGGCTGCTGCCAGTCTATCGTATCAAGTGACCACTGGATGCTGTACGGGTACCCAGCTTCGCCTGCTGTTTTAAGAGCGGATGAATTATATGATCCGAATGGAAAGCGAAAATACGGTTGGGGTGATTTTCCCGTTGCATACTTGATTGCTTCTTCAGCTTTGATGATATCCTTTTTAAATGCACTAGCTGTCGTTTTTACTGCGTCCGGATGGGAATAAGAATGGTTACCTATATCATGTCCTTCATCGGCAATTCTTTTGGCGAGGTTTGGATATTTCACAACCCATTTACCGGTAAGGAAGAAGGTGGCTTTGACATTATGCTTTTTCAACACATCGAGTATCCCAATGCCCACTGCATCACTACCCGCATCAAAGGTTAATGCGATTTTTTTCTGCTGGAGGCTGCCGTTTGAAATAATCACAGATGAAGCTGTTGTAGGTGGGGGATCCTGCTTTGGTGGATCTGCAGGTTGTGCCGGCTCTACATTCTTCCCATAAAGCTTCAATATTTGACCTACATAGATGTCATCGGAGGGGAGTCGGTTCCATTGCTTAATTTTTTCTACAGTCACATTTGCTTGTTCGGCGATGGAGAATAAGGTATCGCCTTTAACGACCTTGTAGTCAACGGTTTCGTTATCACCCACAATAATTTTTTTGGGAGTAGTGGGGTTAGGTTGATTAGGTTCTTCTTTTGCAGGTTCTTCGGATGGAGGGTTTTCAATGTCGGGTGGATTTTCATTTCCTGAATCGGTTCCATTATTTTGTCCGGGACCTGAAGGTATCTCTGTTTTAGGAGAATCAACTGTTTCTCCACTCCTAAGGGCAGGCAGGTTCCTGTCGTGAAAAAACAACAGGAAAACAACGCATAGCAAACAGATTGTTGCAAGAGTATAATAAATTCTTTTTCCTCTTGTTCGATGGGCATGAGAAATTACTCCTAAAACAAGAGATACTGAAAATAAAAGAATGCTAACAAGTATTAAGATTTCTGTCATGGTAATTCCCCCTTTATTTTCGTTCTGGCGTGGGTGCAGAAATCGTTTAGTACAAGGAATAATTTGGTGCTGAAGACAAAGAGGGGACTAAAGTGGTATTGATATATAATTGATTTCTGCTTTAATTATACCATATGAGGAAATGGGCTTAGTTGCCACGCACCTATAAAAAAAGCCTACGATTTATACAAACTTCATTTTGTTTATTATTTTTATATTATAATTTCCAACTTTTTTGCAGGAAATTGTAATTAAAAATGGAATAGAATAGGAGAGTCATATGAAACAAAATTCAATGGGTATCGTCTAACTATTTATAAAAGGGCATAGAGCTATAAAAAAAGGGGTCAAGTAGGATAAAATGGCGAAGCATAATTGGGTAATTTCACTATTAGTAGCAGTTTGTTTAATAGGAACTGGATGTACGGAACTAACCGCAAAAGAAAAAGAGGCAAAAGCAGCAGAAATTCAACAAAAGATTGTAAAAGAGAAAAAATTACAAGAAGAAAAAAAACTGGCAGAAGCAAAGAAACGCGAAGAAGAACGAAAACGGGAAGAAGCAAGGCCTGTATATGTAAATATTATTGATCCGAACACGAAAGACAAGGTAAAAACTTTTAATACGAAGGATTTAGGGTATATAACGAATCCTGAAAATTATAAAGTTGAAATTGCAAAATTGACCAGAGAATTAGCGCGAGGATCTCAATCGACACCTGGGTACGATAAACGAATGGTTCTTGATAAGCTGGATGGAAATGGTCAGGTGATCAAAGGAACACCTCAAACAATCCTTGATGAAGAGGAATTGGCTGAAAAGATTATGCTCGTTTCTGAAAAAGGTGGCGATGTAGAGATTCCTTTATATATTACTTCGAGTGGATATGAAAACGAAGACGCGGCCCATTTAGATGAAGTGGTAATTGCCTCATATACTACTTATTTTAATAGTGGTGTTGTGGGAAGAACCAAAAATATTGAACTATCGGCAGAAGCGATAAATAATGTAATCCTTGGAACGAATGATTACTTCTCATACAATACAACAGTTGGCCCGAGTGATGCGGAGCACGGGTACCAAAAAGCACCAGAGATTAATTACGGGAAATTAGTCGAAGGATATGGCGGAGGCATTTGCCAAACTTCTTCTACTTTGTATAATGCAATCGATCAACTAGCTGTAACTTATGTAGAAAAACATCATCATTCCTTAAAGGTTGGTTACGTGCCAAAAGGAAGAGATGCTACCGTATCCTATGGCGGCAAAGATTTTAGATTTCAAAATACATCTGGTGTACCTTTAATATTAAAGGCAATTGTAAGAAATGGGTCACTAACAGTAGAGGTAAGGACATCAACAGCCTACCAAGACCAAGTAAAGAAAGGTATCTAGCTAGTAAGAATGTGAAGTTTGCCACATGAAAAGATGCCATTAAAGACAGACAGAATCCCTTCATTGAACCGAGAAAACGGGTTTGATGAAGGGATTTTTTATGTTTATTTTTAATAGGTTACCGTTTTACGGTATTACTTCATTTCCTCCCAATCTGTATATTGACCACTGCCTTGACATCCCGGGCATTCAAACGAATTAAAGTATGCAAATTCATTATAAGGGTAGACGGTATAGCCTCGACCATAACAATCAGGACATTTGCCCTGGTCTTTCATATTCGAGACATGATTCTGGTATTTAGTCTCTTTCCACTGGTTAAAAGAGTTGAGTAGTCCCATTTTATTCACCTCATCTTTTTTCTTCTTAGTATGGAGAAAAAATGGAATTATTATGCTTGTATTATTTTATTGCATATAGGGAAACGATTGAAATATACAATTTTCCATTTATCAAACTTCAATACTTTTCTATAATAATTTTATGTAAAAAAAGTCATTTTTGTGAGTGGTTTTACAATGGAAATAAAAAAAGTGGAAAGCATCATTGCTCTCCACCTTCATATAATCGTGTTCATCCTATTTCCCAGTAATGTTTAATTTCTTCATTCGATACTGTAAACTTTGCCGACTTAGTCCAAGTAGTTGGGCTGACTTAGAAACATTAAAATTATTTTTAGTTAATACATGGTCAATATAAGATTTTTCAAATAACTCCATTTGTTGTTTTAAGGGAACAGCTACCTCTGCATTTTCTTTTATAAAGTTATCAACTGTAGAAAGAGGGATCATTCTTTCTTTCATCTGCATTTTGCTTCTATATTGGTAGGGTAAATGGGTGTACATGATCCATTCTTCATCGATCATAATATTCATAGCTGCTTCAATAATATGCTCAAGCTCACGAACATTGCCCATCCAGTCATACTCAAAGAAAGACTGTTTAACTTCCTCTGACAAACCTTTTACATTCATCTGAAAAAGTTCATTGTATTTTTCAATAAAGTTTTGGACTAATAATGGTATATCTTCCTTGCGCTCTTTTAAGGGTGGGACAAAGATAGTTACGACTCCAAGCCGATAATATAAATCTTTACGCATCCGACTATTGGCAATAGCATCGATCGGATCTTCATTCATATTGGCAATAACTCGTACATCAACAGGTGTATCCTTCGTATCACCTATTCGCCGAATGGTCTTTTCCTGTAGAACACGAAGTAACTTTGCCTGAAGATTTAAATTTAATGAATTAATCTCATCTAGCAAAAGTGTTCCACCATTTGCCTGTTCAAATAATCCTGGGGTATCGACAGCGCCCGTGAAGGCACCACGCTTTGTCCCAAATAGGAGGCTTTCGATTAAATTATCAGGAAGGGCTGCACAGTTTTGAGAAATAAATGGTGCAGATAATCGCCCGCTCCCGTTGTGAATACTTTGGGCAAAAAGTTCTTTCCCGGTACCTGTATCTCCGACAATTAAAACATAGGAGGAAGTTCGGGTAGCACGTTTAGCTGATTCGATTACTTCCTTAATGGCACGGCTATTTCCGATGATTTTATCAAACGTGTATCGGGTTGATCCTTTATTCATATTGCCTTTAATTAATCGCTCTAGTTTTGTAACATCATTGGCAATTTCAACTGCTCCTTGGAGTTTTTCTTCCGAATAAATTGGGATAGTATTGTTTATTGTTGTAATTTCTCGACCTTTATTGTTAAAATAGGTTTGTTTTACGTTACTCGTTTTTTTTCCTTCGTGCAGCGCTTTTACAAGAGTACTAGATTGATCATCTTTAAACATAAACACATCTAATAGGTTTTTATCAATAACGTCATGAAGGTCCATCGATTCCATTTGCATCATTTTTTTATTATATATAATCGTTTTTCCAGTCTCATCTACGGCATGGACACCAACATCCACCTCGTCCAAAATCCGTTTATACATTCGATTTACATAAAGTAAGTAATTGGCGGTTTGTATAGTTTTCTCCATCGTGATTCATTCCCTTTGTTTTATCCCTTATACACCTATTTAACCAAATAAAACGTAATAATGCAAAATAGTTTTGCAGTTTCGTAGAAAAACCGTGAAAATTTGCAAAGAATATTGGCGTTTGTTAGATTAATTCTCAATTTGGAAACTTTTGTTAGATAAATATTCTTTCCTTTTTTGTGGAAAAATTATTTTGGCGGTATAAGTGCAAAATATTTATTAATCATGCAAAAATATTTTGCCTATTTGTTCAAAAAATGCTCACAAATCGGCATATTAATTTTGGCATGAAACTTGCATTTTAATATTTTGAAATATAGCGATAATTTACAAATTATTATCTAGTATTAGCTATTGAAAATAGGCTACTATTTCCGTATAATTTCTAATGCAAAAGGTTTAATATGTAGAGCTGCCAGTTTAGGCAGAAAATTATCCTATTATTTTGTGTTAATAAGGTTTGAAAGCGCATTCTTTAAGGGGAAAAGGGGGATATTTTATGAATTTGCAAGAAAATAATTCAAATCATGAATTAAAAAGAACGATGAAGACGAGACATTTATTTATGATCTCTTTAGGTGGGGTAATTGGATCAGGTCTTTTCTTAGGTTCAGGCTACACGATTAGCCAAGCAGGACCAACGGGTGCTATTCTTTCTTATATTGTCGGCGGTTTGATCATGTTTTTAACCATGCTATGTCTCGGTGAATTATCTGTTGCCATGCCGGTATCTGGTTCATTTCAAACGTATACCACGAAATTTATTGGCCCTGGAACTGGATTTGCACTTGGATGGCTTTATTGGTTAGGCTGGTCTGTAACTGTAGCATTGGAGTTATTATCTGCAGGTCAGCTCATGCAAAGATGGTTTCCTCATTCCCCTATTTGGATTTGGTGTGCGATTTTTGCTGTTGTATTATTCTCACTGAATGCACTCTCAGCACGCGCGTTTGGCGAAACCGAATTTTGGTTTTCAAGTATAAAAATATTCGCTATCATCGCATTTATCGTTCTTGGTGGAGCGGCGATGTTTGGTTTAATTCACTTGAAAGGTGGACAACCAGCACCGTTTTTATCTAATTTCACCGCAAATGGTTTATTACCACATGGTTTTACTGCCTTAATTATTACAATGATTGCAGTTAACTTTTCGTTTCAGGGCACAGAATTAATCGGGATAGCTGCAGGTGAAAGTGAAGAACCTGAAAAGACCATTCCGAAATCAATTAAACAAACAGTTTGGAGAACGCTATTTTTCTTCGTTTTAGCGATATTTGTATTAGCCAGTTTAATTCCTATGAAACAAGCTGGAGTCGTGGAAAGTCCGTTTGTTGTCGTGTTTGATAGTATTGGAATCCCATATGCAGCAGACATTATGAACTTTGTTATTCTGACGGCGTTACTTTCTGTTGCAAACTCAGGACTGTATGCAGCAACACGAATGTTATATGCCATGTCTAAAGAGAAAATGACTAGTCCTGCACTTGCAAAAGTAAATAAACAAGGAGTACCAATCAACGCGCTTGTATTGACGATCGGGATCGCTTTATTATCCTTACTGTCAGGCTTCTTTGCCGAAGAAACAGTCTTTGTTTGGCTGCTTTCCGTCGCAGGATTAGGTGCACAAGTCGGTTGGATTTCAATCACAGCTTCACAAATTGCCTTCCGTAGAAAATTCATTCGTGAAGGCGGAAATGTAAAGGATCTTAAATTTAAAACGCCGCTTTATCCAGCATTACCAATCATTGCCTTAACTTTAAACGTTATCGTATTGTCAAGTTTAGCGTTTGATTCAGAACAGCGTTTGGCTCTGTATCTTGGGGTTCCGTTTGTAGCAGCCTGTTATTTAATTTATCATTTTAGAATTAAAAAGAACCGCGAACAAGATGGTGAAGGTGAACAAGAATTACAACTGCATGAAAATAAAAAAATGATTATTTAGTTTACCATGTAAAAAACGCTCAAATTGAGCGTTTTTTTCTGTTAAATGGATAAGTTTAAGCAAAATTCAAATACTATTTATCGAGGTGATGAAGATGGGAAAATGGAATGAACAAGCTGCACCCAATAATAATATGCCACGAAAGACAATCAAGCATGGAGAATTAGTTGGGAACGAAGCAAAACTTGAGTTTTCAGAGGAATTATCTGATGGTGGAGAACGAAATCAAAATATTAAGGTTCTGAGAAATAACGGAAGAGTAAAATAGGGTTAGATTTCAGTAGTGGTGATTAAAAAATTACCACTATTTTTTTATAAGTTCTTTACAATACAATTCCTTTGTTATAGAATTTCTATGTACCTAATATATCTAGGTAGGTGATAAAATGTTTAACCGCGAATTAGTGAAAGGCAGTACTTCATTAATCCTGCTTCAATTATTAAACGAACGGGATATGTATGGCTATGAATTAGTGAAAGAGCTTGAACAGCGCAGTGATAATGACTTAAGTGTTAAAGAAGGGACCTTGTATCCGGCACTTCACAAGCTTGAAAAGCAAGAGTACATTGAGTGTTATTGGCAGGAGCAGGAAAAGGGCCCAGCACGAAAATATTACAAGATAACCACGGCTGGAAAGGAATTATTAGGTGAAAAAACACGTGAATGGCAGGACTTTGTTAAAGTGATGAACAAAGTGATAGGGAGATCGAAGCATGGAACGGCCGAAGAATAGGTTTCTTGAACAACTGGCAAAAGGGCTGGGAACCCAATTAGATAAAGAGGAGATTCTCCGTGAATATGCGTCACATATCGATGAAATTCTAATGGAATCGGAATGTCAGGATGAGGATACGGTTTTTGACCTGATTGTATCCCGGCTTGGCAGCCCTAAAGAAATTGCACAAGTGTGGAGAGAAGAGTTTTCTGTCACTCCAAGTAATATGAAATGGGTGTTTATCCTCTTAAATGTTCTTTTTTTTGGAGGAGGCAGTTTACTAACCTTGGCTCACAATATCTATCCGTGGGAATGGCTTTCGGTTACATGGAATCACTTAACCTCGATTCCAACCTTAATAGCTGTTTTGTATATGTTTTTTTGGGCCTTGTTAGGATATGAAATCGGAAAGGGATTTGGGCATAATGGAAGAGTGCTCCTTAGAAAAACGTTTTTACTATCGCTTATTCCTAATTTGCTATTAATGATCCTAACAGTTTTTCATATTATTCCACATTCTTGGTTCGCCCCGTTATTAACCAAAACATTTATTATAGCTTGTATCATTTTTACCATCATCCTATACCCGGTCAGTTGGATTGGCTATCGATGGGGGAGAAAAGCGTCGATATAAGCAGTTTTTTTTGCTTAACTACCTAGTAAAACTATATATATAGAATTTCTACACAAAAAGAGGGATGAAGATGGAAATGAAAATTACTAAATCTGATTGGATCTTTTTAGTCTTATGTTTGTTGCTTGGAATTTTAGGTGAAGAAGCTTTCTTTCGCAGTGAGGTAGGGATCTCCTATTTTGTGTTTATTTCAGCTTTTTACTCGGTGTTTATTTGGCGCTACCGAGGCTTTCAATTTTCACATCAACGATTGGGTTATCTAATTCTTTGTTGTATTTGGCTGCTGTCAGCCAGTTATTTTTTAAATAATAATGTGCTATTTTATGCCTTAAATATACTGGTGATCCCTGGGTTAGTTATCTTTCATTTAGTGTTAATCACAAGTCCGAAAAATTTTCAATGGAATAAACCCGCGTTTGTTACTTATATATTGACTAGGTTAATCCAAGCACTTAAATATAATGCTAGTTTCGCGGCATTATTTGGAAAGGGCTTTAAACAAGGTGTTAATGAGGACAAATTTGTAGTATGGAAAAAAATAATCCTGGGGATAGTGATTTCACTGCCAATCCTCTTTGTCGTATTGAATTTACTAATTTCGGCAGATACTCAGTTTGAGCAATTAATTGGCGGCATTCCACAGTGGTTCCAAGTCATTACTGTTGAACGCGTCATGAGACTAATTGTTATGTTAATCTTAACAGCAGCCTTCTTTGGATTTATGCAAATCCTATACAACAGACATATGAACGTAATAAAACAACAATCAAATGAGCAAAGGATTCAGATGGATGGAATTATCGCAATCACGGTACTTGTCATCATCAATGCCGTTTATCTTTTGTTTACGGTCGTGCAATTCAGGTATTTTTTCAGTGGAACATTACAAGCGGATTTTACCTTTGCTGAATACGCTAGAAAAGGATTTTTCGAGCTCTTATTTGTGACACTAATTAATTTATCCATAACAGTAATCGTATTAACCTTCGTGAATCGTGCAACGAGTTTCATGCGAAGAGCAACGCAAATTATGCTGACCATTCTTGTCCTTGCGAGCTCCGTGATGCTCAGTTCCGCCTTCCTACGGTTAAGTATGTATGAAGAAGCGTATGGATTTACGTTCACTAGGGTGCTGGTGCATTCGTTTATGATTTTCCTAGTCGTCATCTTTACGTATACACTAGTGAAGATTTGGGTGGAGAAGCTGTCGTTATTTCACTTTTATTTTATTACTTCATTAATTTACTATACAGCGATTACAGTTATTGACTTGGATAAAATCGTCGTGAAAGAAAATATGAACCGTTACGAGACCAGCGGGAAAATTGATGTTCATTACCTTAATAACTTGTCATATAGAGGGGTTTTAGGCTTAATAGACCTTTATGAAAAAGATAAGAATATACCTGAACTAAAAACAATATTACTAGAGCGAAAACAGGAAGCACTTGCTGAAAGCTTGCCGTGGCAATCGTATAATCTAAAACGAGAGCAGGCATTCTCTGAACTTAAAAAGTTGGATATAAAATAGTAAAAAGAAGACGATTCGGTGATCCGGATCGTCTTTTAGTTGATGTTTATTAATCTGAATAAATTATTCGTGCTCCGTGGTCCATTTTAAGTCCAGTGGTTGGATTTTTTGTGGTCATAGTCATCGTGAATTTGATCAAGAAAGAACTAGAAGAGAACATATATGGTTCAAGGGTTGTGAAAAAGAAAAAAGTAAGGATAGGGATTCTATGCTTGAATCACATTCCTCAAAAAATTTGAGTTTGTTCAAAAACTATAGCTTGGGTAAATTAGTAGCTAGACATTAAAAAGGCGGGATCAATTGATCCCGCCTCCATATCAGTCACCATTAAACATATCAAAAATCCCTCTTGCGATACTGCCCTCGTCTTTCGCCCCGCCACGTGAAGGTGCCGCAGCAAAAACACGGCTTGCAAGACGGCTAAATGGCAAGGATTGAATCCAGACGGAACCGGGACCGCGGAGTGTGGCAAAAAACAAGCCTTCTCCGCCAAACAAGGCTGTTTTAACTCCTTTTACAAATTCGATATCATAATTTACACTACTTGTCATCGCCACTAAACAGCCTGTATCCACGCGCAGTGACTGGCCTGGCAAAAGGTCTTTTTTTATAATCGTTCCACCTGCATGAACAAAAGCGAGCCCATCACCTTCTAACTTTTGCATAATAAATCCTTCGCCGCCAAAGAAGCCGGCGCCAATTTTTCGTTGGAATTCAATCCCGACCTGAACCCCTTTAGCCGCAGCAAGAAAGGCGTCCTTTTGGCAGATAATTTTTCCTCCCAATTGGCTTAAGTCCATCGGAATAATCTTACCAGGGTAAGGAGAAGCAAACGACACCCGTTTTATGCCGATGCCGTTATTGGTAAAGGCAGTCATGAACAAGCTTTCACCGGTAAGTACCCGTTTACCAGCGCTGAACAGCTTACCCATAAGTCCGCTTCCGGCACTAGTGCCGCTGCCATCACCAAAAATAGTCTCCATATGTATGTCATCTTCCATCATCATAAAGCTTCCTGCTTCAGCGACAACTGTCTCTTGTGGATCGAGCTCTACTTCAACAAACTGCATGTCGTCACCATAGATTTTATAATCAATTTCGTGGTTATTCATACTTTTCCCTCCACTTTTTATAATGGCAAATCTATATATATTATAAAAAATTTAGGAAAAAAGTGCTAATTTTAACATAATAAAAATAAAAAGACGCCTGTTTACACAGACGTCTTTTGCGTATTGAGGCGAAAAACCACACTCCACATAGTGTGCTCCAAAAAGGAATGTTTCTCGACTTACACAACTCAGCTCATCGCTTTGTTATTATAACATGGCATTGTGAATCAAACAAGTAGTTTTTATTAAATATAAATTTTCTTTTTTTAAAACAAAATACTTGCTATGTAAGTTAAATTACCATATATTCAAATAGTCAGATATATAAAAATAAGAAGATAAGAAGGGTTTATATGTTTATTGACAAAAGATTCCATAATTATTCCCTTGAAAAAGACTGGATTATATCAAATAATCGGCGAGGAACATTTTTTTGAACATACTGGTGAAGCCATCCAATATGCACTTGAGCATATTAACAAAAATAAGTGCCTAGGCTGTAAGCATTACGCATTTAGAGAATGCAAAAAGCTATCAGCTGCGGAGGCAGTAGAAGGAAGCAGAGCAAAACTTACGGCTACTTTCTAAAAAAGCATAGGAGTGGACAATTTGAATCTTGAAATGCAACAATTTAAGGCGGAATTTTTCAAAGCATTAGCGCATCCCTTGAGAATCCTCATTTTAGAACTTCTTGCCGAAGGGGATAAGAATGTAAATGAAATTCAAACCCTTGTTGGCAGTGAAGGGTCGGCAGTTTCACAGCAGTTAACCATTCTTAGAGCGAAGAATATTGTGTCTGGAACAAAAGAGGGCAACAAAGTTATCTACACTTTGAAGGACCCGATGATCTTCGAATTGTTAGCCGTTGCAAGGCAAATATTTAACAATCATCTCGTGGATACGATCACAATACTAGACAAGTTTAAAGAAGATGAGGAAGATTTAGCAATACCGAAGAATTAATTTTCTTCGGTAATTTTTTTCTTTTATTCACAGTGAAAAGGGGTAATTTATTAATTTTGGTAATTATTGTTATTTCGTAATATTACACCATCTTTCCACTGAAGATATTGCATGATTCAAAGATTTACTTGCCCCAATGGCCAAAATAAAGGAAGAAGTCGACAAAATTAATCGACATAGTATTTGCGGAAAAAAATGAACTAAAGTGAGGTTAAAAAGCTTTTTGCGGATTTCCCATCTCTAACCTATATAGGTTTGGAATTACTTGTGAAGGACATCATTAAAGGAATTAAGTGTCGGATAGGAAAAATTGATCGCAATACTGCTGTTCTTCCAACTTTCCAAAATAGCAATATTGAAAAATAGCTAATGGATCGCATAGTTTGACTTAAATAATCTTTCCATATGAATGGAATAGTCCCTTTTGAAGAGATGTCGATTTGACTCGAAATTACCGCAGAAAATAAGGGGGGAAATGTAGAAGTATGTAGGTTTATCTTGCTTTGTCCTTTATTGACATTTAGGCTATTAGAATGCTAAAATTTAATCAGCCGTTGCACGAGATTAGATTTATATTACAAGCTTGTTCAAAGTTTTAACCGATGTTTGGATGAGGAAATGAAGGTAAAGCTATCACGTTGTAATTTGGTGAATTTACACATGGCTTAAGTGTATAAGCCAATAGGAGGATTTTTTTTCATGAAAAACGGTAAAGTAAAATGGTTTAACTCAGAAAAAGGTTTTGGTTTCATCGAAGCAGAAGACGGTAACGACGTATTCGTTCATTATTCTGCAATCCAAACAGAAGGTTTCAAAACTTTAGAAGAAGGTCAAGAAGTATCTTTCGAAGTAGTTGAAGGAGCTCGTGGACCACAAGCTGCTAACGTAACTAAAAAATAATATTGTAATCTACTATAACAGCCCGGACTAGGTTCCGGGCTGTTTTTTGGATTTTTATAGATTCCCTTCAAATATCCTCTAGTATAAAATACCCATTGTTCCAGTAATCTGCTAGCATTTCCAAGCTCATATCTGAAAGTATTTTGTTATAATAGTAGTATTGGAAAAGATGCAGATTAAAAAATTGGGGTGAACCAGATGAAATTTATCCATACAGCTGATTGGCATTTAGGAAAATTAGTCCATGGGGTCTATATGACAGAGAATCAACGCGAAGTACTAGAGCAATTTGTGGCCATTGTTGCTGAAGAAAAGCCCGATGCCGTTGTTATCGCAGGAGACTTATATGATCGCTCTGTACCACCAACCGATGCCGTGGAATTACTTGATGAAATGCTTTTTAAAATAAATGTTGAACTGAAAACACCGGTTGTCGCCATTGCAGGGAACCACGATAGTGCAGAGAGACTTTCCTTTGGCAGTTCATGGTATAAGCACAGCCAATTTTATCTTTCAGGAAAATTATCAACAAGCTTCACTCCTGTGCAAATAAATGGAGTAAACTTCTATCTTGTTCCTTATGCAGAGCCAGGGATGGTCCGTCAACTTCTCCACGATGATTCGATCCATTCCCATCAAGACGCGATGAAAGCACTGATTGGAAAAATGGAGGAACACCTTAATCCAAACGAGCCCAATGTTTTGGTTGGACATGCCTTCGTTTTAGGTGGACAAACCTCGGATTCTGAACGAGTTTTATCCGTAGGCGGCTCAGGTTGTGTTGGCGCCGAATTGTTTGAACCATTTTCCTATACTGCTCTAGGACACTTACACAGTCCAGATGCAATTAACCATAACAAAGTGAAATATTCAGGTTCCCTCTTAAAATATTCCTTCTCGGAAGCAAAACAAAGAAAGTCGATCTCCATTATTGAAATGGACGATAAAGGTAACTTTACGCATCGTTACCGTTCGCTTACTCCAAAACATGATATGCGTGAACTAGAAGGACATCTTGAAGAATTACTTGATCCTTATTTTTATGAAAAAGAAACAGTCCATGATTATTTAAAAATCACTCTCCTTGATGAAGGGGCCTTAATCGATCCGATTAATAAGTTACGTCAAGTGTATCCGAACGTCCTCCATCTTGAAAGAAAACTGGATATTACCGATATAAAGAAGAAACAATCTTTCACTTCAATTAGAAGTGAAAAAAAGTCAGAACTTGAGTTGTTTGAACAATTTTATTCAGAAATGACAACCTCGGAATTTTCGCTGGATAAAAAAGAGGCAATGACTGAGGTAATTGAAAAAGTGCTTAGGGAAGAGGGATTGAAATGAAACCTTTAAAACTGACGATGCAAGCTTTCGGCCCTTATGCAGGCAATGAAGAAATCGACTTTACAGCACTTGGCAATCGTACGATGTTTGTCATTTCTGGTAAAACCGGTTCCGGAAAAACAACCATTTTTGATGCAATCAGTTATGCGATTTATGGAAAAGCGAGTGGAGAAGACCGTAATGGTCCCGAACTTCGAAGCCAGTTTGCCAAAGATGAGGTATTAACCGAGGTTTCACTTGATTTTTCTCTTCGAAACAAAGCGTATTCGATTACAAGGTCACCGCAGCAGTTGAAGAAGAAAGATAAAGGCGATGGCTATACACAAATAGGTGCCAAAGCTGAGTTATATATGTGGACAGAAGATGGCGAGAAGAAGCTGCTTGCTTCTAAAATCAATGATGTTGAGGAAAAAATTAAGGAAATTATGCTTATTGATGCGAATCAATTCCGGCAAATATTAATGATTCCGCAGGGCGAATTCCGTAAACTCCTCACCTCAGATAGTAAGGATAAAGAAGTGATCCTGCAGCGCCTGTTCCATACCCAGTTATATAAAATGGTAGAAGATATGTTGAAGGAAGAAGCAACGGAGTTAAAAAGGACTGTTGAAGACCAGGTACAATCAAGAAATGAAGCAATTCGACGCATTCATACGGTAACAAATGAAGAGCTCCGTGGGTACTTGGATGCGGATTCTGTAAATGACACGATCATTATGCCGCTTTTACAAGCAGAAATTGCCGGTATGGGTGTAGCGTTGGAACAACTGAACAACCAATTAAAAGGAAAGGTACAGGAGCAGGACAAACTTAAGGGGCAACTTTTTGAAGCAGAAGCGATCTTAAAACAACTGCAAATGAAAGAGGAATTAAAGGGGCAAAAGGACAGCCTAGTTTCTCAAGAAGAAGTATTTATTGAAAAAGACAAGCAGGTTCAACTTGCACAAAAGGCTGCACTTTTAGCAAAACAGGAGGAACTTTGCCATCGTTTAAAACGCGAAGTTGATCAACTCGAGGGAAATTTGAAGTCGATTCAGTTGGAAATGGAAAAATTGGATGGACTTTTAAAACAGCATGAGCAACAGCTGCAACGGGAGCTTGAACGAGAGGGTGAGCGCCAAACAGCCCTTGATGAGGTGAATCGATTAGTAAATATGAAAGAGGATGTCTATTCGTTTGCCGCATTGCTTATAGAAACGCAAAACAAGGATACTGAACTAAAAACTGCGAAAGAAAAGCATACGCAATCCGAACAACTTTTTGAACAACTAGGAGAACAAATAGTATTCCTTAATCGGCAGAAGGAAGAAATTGAAAAAGGAAAGCTGACTTATTTAGAAAATGAGGGAAAAATTGAAAAAATAAAGGCTGAACTTGACCGCTATGAAAAAATTGAAACTTTGCTTGAACGACATCAAAAGTCTGAGCAAAATCTAAAGGCGATCACCGCCCGTTATGAAAATACGACGGCTAGATATACTGATGCTAGAGTAATGGTTGAAAATTTAGAGAGTAAATGGATGCACGGGCAAGCAGCAATATTAGCAGCAGGGCTTCAATCAGGTCAAGGCTGTCCTGTTTGCGGTTCGGAGCATCATCCTTCACCAGCAATCCATCAGGATGACAGTATTCCTACTGAAGAGGAAATGAAGGCAGCTAAGGCTCAATCTGCCAAATGGGAAAAAGAAAAGTCTGCTGATGAAGCTGCTTTTTACCAAAGTCAGTCGACAGAGGCAGCACAAAGAGCAGCTGTAACTGAAATATTGCAAGAAATACGTACGTATCAGCCAGTTTTTACAGAATCTGAGTTACCTCATGCAAAAATTGAGGCTGTCACCGCTAGGAACCAGCTTGTTCAGATTCAAGGAAAGCTTGCTGAACAGATTAAACAGCTTGATAAGGTTAGGTTGGAAATAGAAAACAGAGAAACTGAAAAAGTAAATTTACAAAACACCATCCATCAGGTTTCCGCTCAAATGAATGAGTTAACGGTGCAATTCACCGAAAAGAAGACCAATCTTTCACGGATGATGAAAGTCATTCCCGAAAATCTTCGCTCGGAAGCGGAATATGAAAAGGCTCTCTCTGTCTCCCGGAACCGCCAAGAAATACTAATTAAACAGCTCGAAGAAGCACAGCAGCGCTTCCAGGCAGTGAAAGAAAAACTTTCCAATGAAACGGCAAGATTACTAGATGCAGAGAAACACCATGCAAGTAAACACAAAGAGCTCGAAACGGAAAGGGAAATCTTTATTAACAAACTTTCAGAGCAGGGCTTTGAAAAATACGGTATGTATGCTGCTTCCAAACGGACAGAAGGAGAGATTCGTAGCCTTGAAGCAGAAATCCGCAGCTACCGTGAAGAATTACGCTCGGTTTCTGACCGTTTGAAAGAACTTACTGAACTGTTAATCGACGTGAAAACACCGGATGTTGAGGGATTAAAGCAAGAGTTAGTGAAAATTACTAGCGAAATCGAGGCACTTAATCATCAAAGCACAAATTTATTTGTAAAAAAACGGGACAACGAAGAAATTTACAGCCGGGTGGAAAGCTTGAATGAACAGATGAAGGTTCTAGAAGAACGGTACAAGTTAATTGGTCATCTTTATGAAATTGCTAAGGGTCAAAATAACTTCCGAATTACCTTTGAACGGTATGTGCTGGCTTCTTTTCTTGATGATATTTTACGAGAAGCCAACGGTCGCTTACGAAAAATGACCTCTGGCCGTTTTCAATTGCTGAGAAAAACCGATCGATCCAAAGGTAATACGCAAAGCGGTTTGGAATTGCTCGTGTTTGACCAGTATACGGGCCAGGAACGGCATGTCAAAACATTATCGGGTGGGGAAAGCTTTAAAGCTTCTTTATCTCTGGCACTAGGACTGGCAGATGTCGTTCAAAATTATGCCGGCGGGGTATCGCTAGAAACGATGTTCATCGATGAAGGCTTTGGTACGCTGGATCCTGAGTCCCTGGATCAGGCAATTGAAGCATTAATGGATATTCAGAGCAGCGGCCGCTTGGTTGGAATTATCTCGCACGTTCCAGAACTAAAAGAACGAATTGATGTCAGACTAGAGGTCATGGCAGACCAGACGGGCAGCAGGACGGAATTTATGTTTACCAATTAATGCATTGGTAGCCTTCCATGGCCAAGCTGAAAAACAGTGTGATTTCAATGGCTTGAAATCACACTGCTTTTTGTGTTTTTCAACGAACTTTAAAAATATCCATTACTCATAAAGGCTTAAAATTAGGAAACCGTTCTTGAGCTTCAGCAAGTGTTGAAAGGCTAGTTAATTCTGCTAAGGAACCAATTTTATCCCAAACGGCCATGACAGCAGCCGATTGGTGTGCTTTTTCAATTGCCTCCGTTGACACCCATTCAGCGATCTCGATAATCGTCCCATCCTCTGCTTGAAGAGTTAGTAAATCCCTGTTTGTAATTAAATTTTCTTCTCTTAATGTTGGGATATGTACTTTAAGAACTTCTTTCAATTCCTCTGCATTTCCTGGTTTTGGACGATAAAGTGCCATAAAAACTAATGATGACATATTTTCACCTCCTTTAATAAAATTCTCATCGTAATTATAATAATTCTTTAGCTATTGCACGTCCAGCCTGTCTTCCTGTAAACAAACAGCCGCCGACGAATGTTCCTTCCAACGAGCGATAGCCGTGAATTCCACCTCCGCCAAACCCTGAAACCTCTCCAGCTGCGTATAGTCCTGGAACAGGAATTCCTGATGCATCGAGGACTCTCCCTGATAAATCAGTCTGTAGTCCGCCCAGCGTTTTTCGACTGACAATATTTAAACGAACCGCGATTAATGGGCCCATCTTTGGATCGAGAATTCTATGTGGGGATGCGACTCTTATCAGTTTGTCACCAAGATAATTTCGGGCTCCACGCATAGCGGTAATTTGCAGATCCTTTGTAAATTTATTTTCTACCTCCCGGTCTCGAGCTAGAACCTGCCTTTCAATTTCGGTAAAATTTAGTAAGTTATCACCTGTAAGTTGATTCATTCCATCAACAAGTCCCGGTAGGGTATTCGCAATAACAAAATCCTCGCCCTTATCCATGAAGGCTTTTACCGGTGCAGTGGGCCCGGGAAGAATACGGGCTAATACTTTTTTTATACTTTTTCCTGTCAAATCAGGATTTTGTTCAGACCCTGATAAGGCAAACTCTTTTTCAATAATCTTCTGAGTTAAAATGAACCATGAGTAGTCGTAGCCGGACTTCATAATCGCTTCAAGGGTTCCCAAGGTATCAAATCCGGGAAAGTTTGGCGCAGGAAAACGCTTACCTTTTGCATCGAGCCAAAGCGAGGATGGACCAGGGAGGATCCGGATACCATGCATCGGCCAAACGGGGTCCCAGTTCTTAATTCCTTCGGTATAGTGCCACATCCGGTCGCGATTGACGATACGTCCGCCGGCTTTCTCCGTTATTCCAAGCATTCTACCGTCCACATGTTCCGGTACTCCGGAAATCATATTTTTAGGCGCTTTACCTAGCCGTTCGGGCCAATTTTTCCTAATAAGGTCATGGTTTCCACCAATACCGCCGCTTGTCACCACTACTACGGATGAATGAAACTCAAAATCTCCAATCACCTCACGGGAACTTGCTTCACCGCGTGATGCGGAACTTGGTACAAGTACGTCTCCCCCGACACCTCTTACGGCACCATTTTCCTTTATTAATTCATTCACTCGATGGCGAGGGCGATAATCGACAAGACCTTTCGCCATTGCCTGTCTGACTCTAGCCTCAAATGGCTTAACCAGGCCGGGACCGGTTCCCCATACAATATGAAAGCGGGGCACTGAATTTCCATGACCTTCAGCAGTATATCCGCCACGCTCTGCCCAGCCGACAACAGGGAAAAAACGAACGCCCATCCCTGATAGCCATTCACGTTTTTCACCTGCGGAAAAATCAACATAGGCTTCTGCCCACTTTTTCCCCCAATAATCCTCATCTTCTTCTCTATCAAACCCTGCTGCCCCTAACCAGTCCTGCCAGGCAAGTTCTCGTGAATCCTTGATGCCCATTCTTCTTTGTTCGGGTGAATCGATTAGAAATAGACCTCCAAATGACCACCAAGCCTGTCCACCGATAGACGCTTCGGGTTCTTGGTCTAATAGCAGCACTTTTGTTCCAGCTTCAGCCAGTTCAGCTGTAGCCACTAAACCAGCTAAACCTGCACCAACCACGATCACGTCAAATTTCAAATGAATCCCCCCGGTTAATTAAAAGTACTTATCTATTGTGTTGTTTATTTTCTGAAAAATCAATATAATACAGTATAACATAACTAACATAGGATTTTGGAGTTAGAATCCATTGTCGAATTGAAAGATCAGAAGAAGAAGATGAGAAAATGATTCATCTGGCTCATCCTCTTCTTAATCATTATTAATGAAGCATCTGTCATTTTTTGGATTTTTCCTTTTCAATTTTTACTCCATAACTAATACTTTTAATGTGGGACATTGAAAGGCGCACAATTTCCCCATTATTGATCAAAAAAACAAAATCTTTATTTGCCTCACAGAGTACTCCCTCTAACTTCTCAGGACCGCCACGATTAATTTGTATCCATTTTAATTTCAATGTGTCTAGAAGGTCTTGGAAATTAGCAGCTTTTTTAAACTTGAAATCTTTTGGAACTTTAATGTTGAATTCCATCTGCTCCTTCATATTATCTGTAAAACTTTTAATATGAGATGTATTGTAGTAAACGACCCCATCTTCTTCCGTGAGAAGGACGATAAGATTGTCACTTGCATCCAGTAACATCCCAATTCTGGATTCTGGTCCACCTCGATCAATTCTGATTACTTTACCTATAAAACATTTCATGATGTCTTTATTCATAAAAAATTTTCCCCCTTAAAATAATTAATTATATTTATACTGCATCTATATGTATCACGGAATGATGTTGTCCTAATAAATTAGCCTGTTTATTTATAACTTAAGAGAAAAATAGGTATTTAGAATGATCCCTTTTTAAACGAAAAAAACGACGTGTGCAAATGTACACGTCAATATTATTATTATTTTATTGTTTAACACCTATGGGATCTAACGTCACTATCATAAATTAGCCCAAAAACGTCTGTACGACCAGCCAAATATTTAATCCCATAATGATAATCGCAAAAAGAGCGGAAGCAATGGTTGTGATTGGTTTATTCGTTAACACGCCCATGAACTCTTTTTTTTGCGTAAAGTAGATTAAAGCAATTATCGGAAATGGTAACACAATGCTTAGAACGACTTGGCTGATAACAAGTGTTCGCGTCGGGTCGACCCCCAGGGCAGTAAGAAGATTCACGGCGATGAATAGGGGATTGGAAAAGCAGGAGGTGATCATCGCAGGTGAAATTGGTAGAAAATAAATTTGATATGAATGATTATTTTGTTATTTTTGCTGTTATTTTATCATGGGGAATTTTGTTTTTTTTGCCAAAAGTGTTTTCTAAGCAACTGACCATTCTCATTTTCCTTTATAGCTTGACAGCTGCAGGTCTTTTCTATAATTCGATGGGTGCTGCACCGTTTGACTATTACGATATTATGGATGGTCCTGCTTAAACTGTAATGGATGTAGTCGTTTATTTCCTATATCCACCCTTTGCCTACTTTTTTCTTTATTTATATAAAAAAATATCGATTAAGAGACCGCTATCTAGTGTTTTTCATATCAAGTTTCACAGTAGTTGCGGTTGCTGTAGAGTGGGTTTACAATAAAATGGGAGTATTTGAATATAAAAACGGGAACATCATCATTTACTCTATTTGTACCTATCTATCCATTCAATCTTTATTAATAGTGTTTTATCGGTTCTTAGCATTAAATGAACGGGTGAAATAACAAATACCAGATTTCTGGTTTTTGTTATTTTAGTGAGTTTTTTTCAAGGAAACTCCTAAGTTCCTTTAAATTTTTTGATTGAAAGATAAGAGTAGATGTCGCAAAATCTACTCTTGAACAATAGAGCTATAAAGGCTACATTAGAATGGAAGAACGATAAAGTAGGTGGCAAATTTGGAAAAAAGGTATTTTACGATTGGTATGGCAGGGCATATAGATCATGGGAAAACGTCGTTAACGAAAGCGTTAACTAATGTAGATACAGATCGTTTAAAAGAAGAAAAGGAACGTCAAATTTCAATTGAACTCGGATTTGCGCCTTTATATGAAGATAATGAAATTCAAATTTCTGTAATAGATGTTCCAGGACATGAACGGTTTATCAGGCAGATGATAGCTGGTGTAGCTGGGATAGATCTAGTAGTACTTGTCGTTGCAGCAGACGAAGGTGTTATGCCGCAAACGAGGGAGCACTTGGATATCTTGAAATTTTTAGGAGTTAAAAATGGTTTGATCGCTATTTCAAAAATTGACCGGGTAGAAGAAGAATTTATCGAGCTAGTGAAAGATGATATTTTGGAGGAACTTTCTGGGACCGTCTTTGAGGCTGCACCGTTTGTTTTAGTAGACAGTCTTTCCAAAAAAGGGATCGAAGAAATTAAAGAATTAATCATCAAAATGTTAAAAGAACAAGAAATGCGAGATGCAAAAGGGGCCTTCCGTCTGCCGATTGATCAAGTATTCACGGTTAAGGGTCAGGGGACTGTTGTTCGAGGAACTGTTTATGAAGGAACGGTCGAAGAGGGACAAACACTTAAGATTATGCCAAGAGGTATTGAGGTAAGAGCGCGGCAGATTCAAGTACATCATAATCCGGCCGAGAAGGCCTATGCTGGACAACGGACGGCGATTAACCTTTCAAGTGTTTCAAAGGAAGAGGTAGAACGTGGAGATGTGCTTGTATCGTCTGAACATTTCCTAGTTACGAAGACTTTGGATGTTGCTATTCGTGTGGTTGAGGACCTAGAGCATATGGTTAAACAGCGGATGCCAATTAAGCTTCATCTTGGAACAGCTGAGGTAATGGGTCGGATTGTCTTTTTTGACCGCAATGAAATCAAGGAAGAAAATGGTGAAATCCTTTGCCAACTGAGGCTTGAGGATGAAATCCTTACAAAACGAGGTGACCGCTTTATTCTACGCAGGCCAAGCCCGCAAGAGACGATTGGCGGGGGTTGGGTGATTGACCCACGCGGAGATAAATACCGGTTCGGCAATCAAACCATCGATGATCTTGAAAAGAAAAAAGTCGGCACACCGAAGGAACGAATTACTGCTGCTTTAATGGAAGCGAAAAGTTTGCCCCTACATGAGTTGATCAAACGAACTTCCCTAGATGAAGCTACCTTAATTGAGCACTTATCGGATGGAGAATTTGTTTTATATGATGGAAAAAAATATACACTCCAGCAGTTGATCGATTCGCTAGAGGAAGATATCTTTGATAGATTGCAGGATTATCATCAACTTCATTCGATGAAGATTGGCATCAATAAAGCAGAGCTATTGCAAACGATGCAAAAAAGATTTCCTAAATCACTGCTAGATTATGTGGTGGAAAATGGAATGACAAATCATATTTTTAACAGAAAAGGACAGTTTGTTTCCTTGGCAAGTTTTGTACCACATGTACCAAAAAACTGGGCGAAGCGGACTGAAAATCTAATTAATGGATTGCAGAGGGACGGATTAAAGGTTCGTAACCTAAAGGAATATTTTGCTGATGCCGGTATTCCTGACAATCTTGAAGCTGATTTACGACACTTTCTTGAAGAGGAAGAACTACTTATCCAGTTGGATGTACAGTTTGCTTATCATGGGGAAGTATTTAAACAAGCCGTGGATAAACTGCGCAGCCATACAGGTTCTGAATTTGAGGTCGGGGATGCCAAAGATGTTCTTGAACTGTCACGAAAATACATGATTCCGTTTTTAGAAAAATTAGATGCATTAGGACTTACAAAGCGTGCGGAAAATAAGCGAGTTTGGAAAAAATAGCCAAAGAGCCTCGATCCTTGGATGGGAAAGAGGCTTTTTTTCTTTTTAAGATAGAAACTCTGCAGGGTTTAGGCCGAGTTCACGACAGATATCGCTAACCATTTGTTTTTCATTGTTGTCAAAATTTCCATCTGCATAGCCAATGGCGATGCAATAACGAGCGACAAGACGAGCAATTTCTGGCTTGGTTCTGATTTTTCCAAGGGCACGAAATGCCTCGGCACGACCAAGTATCCGATCATTTTCTATTCTAGAAACAAACATATTGAATTTTTGGAGGACCTTATTTGTATCAAACACTCGTAATTCTTCACTTTGATGGACGAACTCAGTCATTTTCTGGCGTTCAGAAGCATCCAAGTATCCGTCTGCCATCGCCACTAATGCACAGGCTGCGACCACTGCTTCGAGTACATCCTGGCTTTTATATCGATTAAATAGTTCTTGTGCTTTTTTCTTTTGATTGTTTGCCCATTCCGCATAATCTGTTTGCGAAGGGGACCAGTTGTTGCCACAGCTATTACATGAGAACTTTAGTTGATTTTTTCCAATAAAACCACCCAGTAAACCGACAGGACCAAGGATTAACCCGCCTATTGCTGCTTTACCAAGACCGAACCCTTTCTTTCCTGTCCGAACATTTGAGGAATGGCAGCGTGGGCAAATGATATCATCTCCACCATATGATTGGTGAGAATTGGTTGAAGCAGGATAGGACTGCGTCGGATATCCGTAGGCAGGCTGCTGCTGATGAGATGATTCTGGCTGAAGATGAATGGGCTGCTGATACGAATTTGAGCTTGATTGGTTTTGTTGATATGAATTACTTTGTTGATAAGAATTAGGATTTGTTTGGCTTGGTTGATATGGATTACTCTGTTGATACGAATTAGGGCTTGATGGATAACTTGTTGGCTGAGACGGCGGCGTTGTTTGTACACTAGCAGGTGGGTCGTCAACGGTAATACCAAAGTTACCACATAAAGCTGCTAATCCCCCTTGGAAGCCACTGGCAATTGCATTAAACTTCCATTCACCGTTATGACGGTAGAGCTCCGCTGCCACAATTGCTGTTTCCACCGTTAAATCCCGTCCAAGGTTAAATCTCAATAATTCTTCATTTGTTTGCTCATTAAATATACGCACATAAGAGTCAGAAATTTGTCCGAAATTTTGCCGTTTCGCTTGCGCATCATGGATCGTAATTGTAAAAGCAATCCGATGAATTTGGGAAGGAACCTTGTTTAAATCAATCCTGATCTGCTCATCATCCCGGGCTCCTGCACCAGTTCGATTGTCACCGCTATAGATAATGGAGCCATTTCCACCTGACGGATTATTATAAAAAACAAAATCCTGGTCACTGTTCACTTTTCCAGTTTGGCCTAATAAAAATGCAGAAGCATCTAAATCAAAATTGGACCCTTGCTGACTAATGTTCCAACCCAAGCCGACAACGACGTTTTGCAGTCCAGGGTGAGATTTTGTTAAATCTACTTTTTGCCCCTTGCTAAGTGTAACACCCACTTTTTTCACTCCTCTTGATTATTTTCATATGTACATTATAAATGTATTTTTGAAAAAGGGAAAAATTTCATGACAGATAAGTATCTTCATTGTATATACCACACTTTATGTACGAGACAAGAGTGAAAAAGTTTCAAAAATATATAAAGCCATAAAAATGCACGCTGATCCTTTTGATCAGCATGCATTGATTAGTTTATATGATTTGCACTATCATTATTTTTTCTAAATGGCCACCAATTGGCCTCGCCGAATGTTTTTACCATAACAGGTACAAACAGTGGGAGCACAACAAGTGAGTATAAGGCTAAGCCGATTAATAGGATCGTAGCAATTTCCAGTAAGGACAATACCCCTGATGGCATCATCGCTGCAAACGTTCCGCCTAAGATGATCGCTGCTGAAATAATAACTGTACCCATTTTTTTCATCGAAATCAGGATTGCTTTTTCAACCGGCATGTTTCGGTATTCGTTGAACCGGTCCATTAAGAAAATACTGTAGTCAATTCCTAAAGCTACTAAAATAACAAAGGCAAAGAAGGGAACTGCCCAACTAATACCTGAATATCCTAATAAATTAACAAAGATCTTTTCCGAAATAGCCATCGAAGTATAGTAGGTTAGGACTAATGATCCAATCAGATAAAGGGGCATAATTAGTGAACGCAGTAGGATGATTAAGATAATACTTATCCCGACTAGCATTAATACGACGGTTCTTGAATAATCCGCTTTTGAAATAGTATCAAGATCGTTATGCATACTCGATACACCGCCAACAGCCACTTTAGCATTTTCCAGTTTGGTGTCTTTAATAACACGTTTGACTGCTTGCTTAATTTCAGGAACGCGATTAATCGCTTCATTAGAATATGGATTTTTATTAAATATCACATCAATCGTCATTACTTTTTTGTCGTTTGACATGTAGGCATTCAGTGCTTGCTCGAAATCTTTGCTGTCAAGGACTTCCTGAGAAATATAAAATCCGGTTTGCTTCTGTTTGAATACCTCGGAAAGATAATCTTGAGCAGAATTAAGGCCATCCGAAACTTTATTTAATCCGTCAGAACTTTGCGTTAACCCATCAGAAAGCTGAGTGATCTGTCCACAAATGTCTTGGAAGCCAGTAAGGAGCTGCTTCTGCCCATCATTTATTCCAGAGAGTCCACCTGTAAATTGCGGAAGTCCATCAATGACTTTTCCTTGCCCTTGGGCCATTTTATCTAATCCTGTTTCAAGGTCGGAAATTCCTTTTAACAGTCCTTCCATACCGGTAATTAGGGCTTTCTGGCCATCTGTTATTTCTGCAAATTTACTATTAGCAAACTGAATTCCTGTTTGTGCGCCTTTTAAGCCAGTATTTAATTGCTGCAATCCTCCCGCTAATTCTTTTGTTGCCATTTGCGAGCCCTGAACAGTCATTTTGATAGCTTGATAGTTTTGATTTTCTCCAATGTCACTATATTGTTTTTCAAGATTAGTAAAATATTGATTTGTAGCAGTTAGGGTTTTGTTCAATGTCTCCAACCTTGTCGCTACATCTTCGTATTGACCTTGAAGAGTAACTAATCCAGCACTTGCTCTTTGGTAGCCGGCAAGCAATTGTTTACTACCAGCCAAAACCTCCGCAGATTTTGTCTTTATCTGAGCCAAACCTTCTTTAATCTGTGTTGAACCAGCGGAACCAGCTTTCAGACCCGTCTCAATTTCAGTAAGTCCGCCTTGAATGTCTCCCATTCCAGTTTTTAATTTATTTGTTCCATTTATTAATTCACTGATGCCAGCTGTGGCTTCCTGCATTTTAGGCTGATTAGCCGCCATCTGGCTGCCTGCTTCCTCCAAACCATCACTAATTTTTTTAATCCCATCATTGCCCTGACCAAGTCCATCACCAAGACTTACCACCTGTTTGGAAAGATATAAATCATCAATCGGCTCACCGGTTGGCCGACACAGAACGAACCGTATCAACATCATTTACCTTTTCTAGCTCTTGACTCATTTTTTCCGTAATCGCAATATAATCAGAAGTATTCATTTGATCATCGTTTTTAATGACAATTTGGGTTGGCATGGATTCACCAGGACCAAATGATTCAGAAATGATATTGAAGCCTTTTATCGAAGGAAAATCATCGCTGATTTCTTCAAGTGAATTAAATGATAATTGATCCTTATACGTAAATAAGAAAGGTACAGAAATAATTCCAACGATTATAAAAGCAATCAACGGACGTGCCAGCGCAAATCTCCCGGCCAAGCCCCAAAATTTACTTTCACTGTGTTCAAGTTTTCCTTTAGATGGCCAAAATAGTTTTTTGCCAAGCACAGCCATGAAAAAGGGAACAACAGTTACAAGTGCTATTAGAAGAATCGCCACACCTATCGCAACAGCAGCTGCTGACTGATAAAGCTTGAAGGTGGAAAAGCCAATCGAAGCAAAACCAATCATTACAGCGACTCCGCTAAAGAAAACTGTTTTTCCGGCTGTCCGATAGGTTTCCACAATGGATTCTGTAACACTATCATTCTTTGCCATTTCCTCTTTAAAACGACTAAGCAGCAAAATACAATAGTCCGTTCCATTTCCGAAGAGGACGGCAACTAAGAAAATCTGAGTAAAAGTGGATAGAGGGAAGTTAACCTTATCCACTAATAGGGAAACTATGGATTGGGCCGTAAGATAACTGAAACCAACTGTTACTAACGGAATAATTGGTGCAATCGCCGACCTAAATACAAGAAGGAGGACAATTAGAATGAAACCAACGGTAATTCCTTCTGTTTTCTTCAAACCTTCCTGGGAATTGGTGACCAAGTCATCACTGATTACCCAGTTTCCCGTATAATAATGGTCCAACTTTACTTGATCAATCGCTTGATACAAATCATCCTTGACACTACCTGTTCAAATTTATGTTTTCCTCAAAACTTACTATCTTTTAAGGAAAAGTTAAGAAATAAACATAATAATGGGTGTAGATTAGATTATTTGGCTTCCTGGGGGGAATTCAGGACGGAAAAGGAGCAAGTTTAGATGAAAAAATGGATAATTATTGTAGGTAGTGTACTCGTTGTTGGTTTCGTTGGTTATCGATGGGATTCATTAAAGTTAGGTACACAAACGGTGTCAGCGCAAGTCAGAACAGCAGTTGTTCAAAAAGGGACGTTAAACGTCAACATTAGTGGTTCGGGGACAGTTCAAGCGGTAACGAGTGAAGATATTAAAACAACGTTTAATAATAATGAAGTTGATGAAGTACTTGCAGCTGTGGGGGAGAATGTAACCGAAGGAGATGAGTTAATTACTTTTTCAGATGGAAGTGACCCTATAACAGCGCCCGCCACTGGGGTTATTACGACAATCGCAGTTTCCGCAGGAGAGCCAGTAACAAATGGACAAGTTGTTGCCCATGTCACAAACTATAAGCAATTACAAACCGTGGTTCAAATTGATGAGCTTGATATATCCAAAATTAAAAAGAATCAGCCAGTTGACCTAACCATTAATGCGTTTCCTGATCAAGTATTTACTGGTAAAGTATCTGCAATTTCTGAAGACGGAGCATCATCAAACGGAGTCTCTACTTTTGATGTTACCATTTCTATTGATAAACCAGATCAACTTAAAGTCGGGATGAGTGCGGAAGCAAGAATCTTAACAGAAAGTAAAGTTAATGCCCTTTATGTTCCACTTGATGCTGTATACACATCAAACAATAAGAAATATGTCATAGTCAATTCGAAGAGCACAGATAGTAACACCTCTGGAACGGAGAAAAATACAGTTCAAACGGGCATCGCAAATGAAGATTATGTGGAAATAACAAAAGGAGTATCGGAAGGAGAAACAGTAAAATTACCTCAATTAGCAAAAGCGAGCTCGTCAAATAATTCAAGTAGTAATTCCCAAAGCAGTGTTTTTGGTGGAATCGGAAACGTGGGCGGAATGAACCGGAACTTTGGAGGTCAAGGACAATTTGGCGGTAGGGGTGGAAACTAAACAGGAGGTAATTTTAGCTTCCCAAACACCTCTTTTAAATGAAAGGTAAACAGCGGACATGTCCTATGTTACGATTGCTTTATTTGCTATATAATTATTTTTAGATACAAACTTAGGAGAGATTGAAAATGCGCTTATTAGTTGTGGAGGATAATCTTCCTTTATTGGAATCGATTGTTCAGCTTTTATCAGATGAGTTTGAAGTGGATCAAGCATCCAATGGTGAGGATGCCTTATTTTTAGCGATGCAAAACATCCATGATGTGATTGTACTAGATGTCATGATTCCTGAGATTGATGGGTTCGAAGTTTTACGAACGATTCGAAAGGAAGGATTAAAGATTCCTGTCCTATTCCTTACTGCAAGGGATTCCCTCGAAGATCGTGTCAAAGGCTTAGATAGCGGTGGAGATGATTATTTAGTTAAACCATTTCAAGCAGCAGAATTGAAAGCCAGAATCCGTGCCTTATTAAGAAGAAGCGGCAGCTTAACAACCAATCAAACCATTCAATTTCGCGGCATTGAATTGTTAGGGAAGGAAAGAGATATTGTCGTCGATGGTGAGCAGTTGAAACTCACGGCAAAGCAATATGAGTTATTAGAATATCTGATTCAGAATAAAGGCGCAATCCTAACGAAAGAGCAAATCTATGACCGTGTATGGGGCTTTGATTCGGATACAACAATCGCTATAGTTGAGGTATTCATGCACCACCTCCGTAAAAAATTAGAACCGTCAGGCTATCATACCGATATTAAAACCATTCGTGGCGTAGGTTACATGTTGAACGAAGAATAGGGGCATCTCATGTTTCGGCAAACACTTATTAAGCTGACATTTTTAAATTCATTAGTCTTTATTGTACTTATCAGCGCACTCGGAAGCGTTATTTATTTTTACACAGAGAATAAATTATATAGGGATGTAAACCAATCGCTCCATGAATCGATTGAACATTTTCAAAAGCAGCCGGAGGGACCAGGTGAAATTCGTGGGGACGATGGGGGGCCTATTCCTAAATTTATCAGGAGAGATCCCCGGATATTGACCCTAATCTGGGATGAAAATAATCAGCTCTTGTTGGAACAAAACCGTGATTCTGAAATTTTTCAAGATAATGAGAAGCTGATTCGCCCAAAAACATTAAATACCTTAAAGGATGTTGATGTAGAAGATTTTTCGTTTAGGTATATTGCCTTCGAAGTGGATCATCCTCAACTAGGAAAAATCACTGTTCAATTCATCCGTAATGTAAACTCTGAACAAAAATTACTCGAAAGACTATTGTTGATAATGCTGATTGGTATGGGAGTTGGAATCATTTGTGCAGTTGCTTCTGGTTATTTTTTAGCAGGAAAGGCACTTGTACCGATTAAAAAGGCTTGGCAAAAGCAGACAGAATTTGTTTCCGATGCTTCGCATGAGTTAAGAACCCCATTAGCCGTCATCCAAGCAAAAACGGATTTACTATTTCGGTCTCCCGCTGCAACAATAAAGGATAAAATTCTTGATGTATCAACGATTTCAAATGAATCCAGGCGACTTTCCAAATTAGTCACCAACTTATTGACACTGGCGAGATCGGACTCTGACCAAATTGAAGTGAAAAAGGAAACGTTCCATCTAAATGAACTTTTAAAAGAAATCCATCAACAATACGAAGAAATTGTTATGTATCAAGAAAAATCACTGCGGATAGAAGCAGCTGAACCTGTTACCTTTTTTGGTGATAAAGCGAGAATTCATCAACTTATCGTCATACTATTGGACAATGCGATGAAATATACAATGGAAGGAGGAGAGATCCTGCTATCTTGCGGACATACTCATTCGTCTATTTTCCTTAAAGTAAAAGATAACGGAATTGGTATTCCTGAAATGGATATCCCTAAAATCTTTGACCGATTCTATCAAAGCGATAAAGCTAGAACGGCTGCCGAGGGAACAGGATTGGGCCTGTCGATTGCCAAGTGGATTATTGAGAAGCATCATGGAAAAACAAAGATACAAAGCACCCTTGGTAAAGGGACAACAATTGAAATTACTTTTCCAAAAACCCCAAAAAATTGAATTTGTTTTTTTCTAAACAAAAAGCACACGAATGAAGTTGTCGTGTGCTTTTGGCATTCTTATTCAACAATAATTGTCCCTTTAAACATTTGCATTCCGCAGCTAAAGGTATATTCTCCGGACTTATCCGGGGTAAAAGTTAGTTTTGTTGTTCCAGTTTTTAGGTTGACATTGTTAATATTAAAATCAGGAATCATAAAGGTGGATATACAATTACTACTATCCAATGGATTTTTAATTTCTAGTTCTACTGGTACACCCTTTTTAACTAGAATAACATTAGGTGTGTACCCCTGTGTGGTTACTTCCATCTTTACAAGTGGCTTGCTTTCCTTTGTCACATCAACTTTCGTTTTGGGAACCTCTTGACTAGTAGCAGCTTGTTTAGTTGCTGTTTGCGTTGTTTGACTTTGACCAGGAATTTCGACCATATCACTGCTATACATAAATAAAAATAATGATACTATCACAACGCCTCCTGCGATGATCGCAAATGGTGAGAGCTCTTGTGTATCAAGGGATAATTTATTATTCGATTCCACGAAAATATACATGATCACGAATCCAATAATTAAAATATAAAAACCTAACAAGATTCCAAGTAAAATAGTAGGATTAATAAATTGAAGAAATGCACCGAGAATAGCTCCAATGATCCCGCCCATTAAACCAGAAATTGATCCCATTAGGATGGCTAATATCCCAACGGGGTGTCCAGCTAAGAAACCTACGACGAAACCAATAATCATACTGACTCCTACTACTAGAAAAATCTCACTGGAAATGATGCCAATGATACTGCCGGTCAGTAACCCTGTGATTACCGCGATGACCATACTAATCATAATCCCAGATGTATTGGCTAGCTTATTTTTATGACGGTAAACAGAATAAATGGAATATCCGGTACCAATGGCAACTACAATTGCCGAAATAATCGCAAAAATATTCATTTTATGTCTCCTCAGATGTGTATGATTTATTCATTAAATAATTTACAACATATGAGTATTATAAATGGAAATAACCCATTCAAATTTGTATTTTTAGTGATTAATATGAACGTTTTATGAATATTAATGAGGTTAAACAAGGATATGGAATAGTAGGAGATCGATTTTATTCTTTATTTTCTTTATCAAGGGTATTTTTAAAAATTCTTTTCATGGCCTCATTCTGCATCTTGATATATTCAAGTAGAAACTCTTTTTCTTCTTCCTCTTGTTGGAGATCTTCCTTTTCTTTTTCCAAGTAAGCCACCCCATTTTTTTAATTACTAGCATTTTAACTGATTTATTTAGACGTTTAAAGTAAATTTGAAGGAAAATTGCAGGCTTCAGCAATATATTCCATAAAAAAAATTGACTTTTTTTATAATGAAATATATAATTTTCAAAAATACTATTGAAACTGTGACGGGGATTAGTAAAGTGAAAAGGTCTTATCAAGAGAGGAAACCAATGGTGCGAGGTTTCTTAAGATGGTCATTTGAACCTGCCTCTGAGTTCTGTATCGGATACATATGAAGATACATGCGGATAATGTCCGTTATCATGGAAAGTGTATAAAGCTTTTTAGCTTTATGAATTTAGGGTGGTACCGCCAGGCCTTGGTCCCTTTTTTGAGGATCAAGGCCTTTTTGTGTAGAAAAGCGGGAGCGACCGTTACTTATTTAAAAAAATTTAATGAGGTGTCAAACATGGCAAAAGAATTTGTAAAAGATGTAACTGCAATGGACGATGATTTCGCCCAGTGGTATACCGATGTAGTAACAAAAGCTGACTTAATTGATTATTCAAGTGTTCGTGGCTCGATGATTATTCGACCATATGGTTATGCTTTATGGGATAATATAAAAAATGAATTGGATCGCCGTATAAAAGAAACGGGGCATGAAAATGTTTATATGCCTTTGTTTATTCCTGAAAGCTTGCTGCAAAAAGAAAAAGATCATGTTGAAGGTTTTGCACCAGAAGTGGCGTGGGTCACACATGGCGGATCTGAACCGCTGGCAGAACGATTAGTTGTCCGCCCTACATCAGAGGTTCTTTTTTGCGAGCATTATAGTAACATCATCCATTCTTACAGAGATCTGCCAAAGCTTTATAACCAATGGGCAAACGTGGTCCGTTGGGAAAAAACAACCCGTCCATTTTTACGGACATTAGAGTTTTTATGGCAGGAAGGTCATACCGCGCATGCAACTGACGAAGAGGCTATGGAAGAAACCATTAAAATGCTAAATGTTTATGCCGCAGTTTGTGAAGAAATTCTTGCGATTCCAGTTGTAAAAGGCCAAAAGACGGAAAAAGAAAAGTTTGCAGGTGCGAAAGCTACTTTTACGATAGAAAGCTTAATGCATGATGGAAAAGCATTACAGTCTGGTACATCCCACCACTTCGGCACAGGATTTGCCGAGGCATTTAACATTCAATATACAGACAAAGAAGGAAAGCTCCAATATGTGCATCAAACCTCTTGGGGCTTCACCACAAGGATTATCGGTGCCTTAATCATGGTGCATGGCGATGACCGCGGCCTTGTGATTCCGCCAAAAGCTGCACCAACTCAAGTGATGATTGTGCCGATAGCTCAGCATAAAGAAGGCGTTCTTGATTTTGCCTATGAGTTAAAAGAGACTTTATCAAGTGTTGTACGTGTAGGGATCGATGCTAGTGATAAAAAGCCAGGCTGGAAGTTCAATGAGTATGAAATGAAAGGTATTCCAGTCCGTCTTGAGGTGGGACCTAAAGATATCGAAAACAAGCAAGTGGTCTTAGTAAGACGCGATACTTTAGAGAAAGTGTTTGTTCCGCTCGACCAATTAGAAACGAAGCTTGTTGAGTTATTAGATGAAATTCAAACAAATTTATATAATAAAGCACTTACTCATCGTGAAGAAAGAACCACTGTTGCTGTAACACTTAATGAGTTAAAGCAATCACTCGAAGCAAAACCAGGTTTTATCAAGGCCATGTGGTGCGGCGAATTAGCTTGTGAGGAAAAAATTAAAGAAGATACTGGGGCAACATCTAGATGTTTGCCATTCGAGCAAGAAAAAGTATCTGACAAATGTGTATGCTGTGGAAAAGAAGCCAATAAAATGGTTTATTGGGCAAAAGCATACTAAAAATAGCAAACTTTCGGGCTCTTCCTGGTTGGGAAGGGTCTCTTTTATTATATATTGTCTGCAACTGTGAACGAAATTAAGTTTATGAGCGGATTTTTCAATTGAATGGGCGAATTTCTTGGTTTTATGAGCGAATTTCTCAGTTCAATGGGCGAATTAAACTTTCGGTGTATCAGCGGATTTTTCAATCAGCGGATTTATTGATTCAATCAGCGAATTTATCAATTCAATCAGAGAATTTAATGATTTAATCAGCGAATATTCCCATTCTATCAGCGAATCGGCTCCTCCATATTTCTTTCTGAAAAAAGGAATGAACAATGATCGTAGCGAATTATTTATATTCAGAAGGAGGGCAAGATTATGAAACCAATACTACTAGACTTTCCAAATCAATTTTACACAGAAAGATTATTAATACGTATGCCTCTGCCCGGAGATGGTAAAGTGGTGTACCAAGCAATGCAGTCTTCGTTAAATGAAATAAAAGAATGGATGCCTTGGGCCCACCACGAGCAAACCGAGGAAGATGTAGAAGTAAATATGCGTGAGGCACATGCTAAGTTTTTAACCCGTGAGGATTTAAGGTTACATATATTTAATCGAGAAACAGGAGAATTCATCGGTTCTTCTGGATTGCACAGGATCAACTGGAATATCCCAAAGGTTGAAATAGGTTACTGGATTGATACGCGCTTTAGCGGGAAGGGGTATATAACGGAGGCGGCAGAGGCGATAACGAAATTTGCCTTTACTGAACTCAATGCAAAACGGGTTGAAATTCGTTGTGACTCAAAAAATATCAAAAGTCGGGCCATTCCTGAACGATTAGGGTTTACCTTAGAAGGCATTTTTAGAAATGATGAAATGTCTGCAGATGGCCAAGATTTAAGAGATACGTGTGTATATGCAAAAACTAGTAATAGTTGAGATGTTTGGTATTAGAAAAGAGTACTGAATTTCAGTACTCTTTTTTATTATGAAAAACCGATCAATTCTTTCACAATTGATATCAAATCTCGAAATTAATCAAGGAAATATCTTTTTAGATAGAATTTAGTAATCGCCAAATATTCGCGGGAATAGGATTTTACCACAGCAATCCATGGTGTTTCTGCTGGGAGTCCCTGCACCTGTAGGCCATAATCACGGGCAATTGAGACTGCCCGGTAGAGATGAAAATTATTTGTAACGACAAGACCAATCTTGGCACCTTCGGGAATAAGCTTTTTCGAAAAATTTATATTTTCATATGTATTAGATCCCCCAGTCCTTTCCTTTTCATTATTCACACACCCACGAAAGTCCAAGCGTTCCTACCCCAGTATGCACACCTGCCACAGTAATCAGCATCATTAATTCAGTTTGGATATCAGGGAATGTTTCGTTGACTAATTGTTCAAGCACGGCAGCTCTCTCGATATCATTAGCATGAACGATAGCAACTTTTCTAACATTCTTTGTTTCCAAGTCTGTTTGTAAATTATTAATCAACCATGAAATCGCTCTTTTTTCGGTTCGAACCTTATCTTTTATCTTTGCGCCACCGTCTTCAATCGCTAAAATCGGCTTTATATTAAATAATGAAGCTAGTATTGCTTGGCCGCCGGATACTCTGCCGCTTTTTTTGAGTTGGTCCAGATTTGAGGGGACTAAATATAAGCGTGTAATGTCGCGTAGTGCATTTAATTCTGCGACAACCTCACCGCTATCAAGTCCTTTTTCCACAAGTTCGATCCCTTTTTTTATTAAAAAAGAAAGAGGGTAGGAACCTGTCATGGAGTCGATGGGAAACAGTTTAAAATCAGCCATTTCTGCTGCCATTACAGAGGTTTGAAACGTCCCTGATAAGAGACTGGAAGCATGAATGGCTATTCCGTAGTCATAGTCTTCCTTTAACTTTGTATAAAGTTCCACAAAATCACCCAGGGCAGGCTGGGAGGTTTGAAATTTCGAATCCTCATGTTTCATTCGCTCATAAAACTCTTTTTGTGTAATATCTATTGTTTCCTTGTAGGATTCTTGGTTAATTACAATGTTAAGTGGAACTACATGTATATTATTTAGCTCGATAAACTCTTTGCTTAGCGAAGCTGTTGTGTCAGTAATCCATGCAATTTTTGCTGCATTCATGTTAATCCTCTTCCTCCAGTGAAATCTCTTATTTCTATATCATATAATCTCAATATTGCTCATTACACATGTTAGTTTTATACCATTTGTTTTGATAACTAGATTCAACATTACAAGAAGGAATATTAACCAACAAGTTATATTTGTCATGTTAAAATATGAAAACTTTGTGAAGTTTTTAGGCGAGAAACACTAAAAAGTACATAGTTCTAATTATTCAAAAATAGTAGTCTGTGATTTAAATCACTTATTTCGTGTGTTAAATATCATATAATCACTATGGAAACAGTGAAATATATAGGGAGTGTTAAAATGTTAGATCAAAAAACGATTGAAATAATCAAATCAACTGTACCTGTTTTAGAAAAACATGGGGAAAAAATTACAACTCGATTTTACCAATTGATGTTTGGCAACCATCCTGAATTATTAAATATATTTAATCATGCTAATCAAAAACAAGGCAGACAGCAAAAAGCATTGGCTGGAACGGTATATGCCGCAGCCATGTATATCGATAATCTGGAAGCTATTCTTCAAGTAGTGAAGCAAATTGCACAAAAACATAGAAGCCTTGGCATCTTGCCTGAACATTACCCGATTGTCGGTAAACATCTACTGCTAGCGATTAAGGATGTATTAGGTGATGCAGCAACAGACGAGATTATTGACGCATGGGCCCAAGCGTATAATGTAATTGTAGATGTTTTTATCAGTGTAGAAGCAGAATTATATGATGAAACTGAAAATCAACATGGTGGTTGGAAGGGATTTCGCAACTTTATTGTTGACCGTAAAGTAGTTGAGAGTGAAGTGATCACCTCGTTTCACTTAAAACCAGAAGACAACAAAGGAATTGCCGATTTTACCCCTGGTCAGTATATTAGTATCAAGCTAGAAATGGCTGGTGAAAAGTTCACACATATTCGTCAATACAGCCTATCAGATGCTCCAGGTAAAGACTATTACCGAATCAGTGTTAAACGCGAAGCGGGAACTGCAAACCCGGACGGCATGGTATCTAATTACTTACACAATGGAGTGAGCCAAGGAGATATTTTAAAAGTAAGTGCTCCAGCGGGGGATTTTGTTCTTGATACTGAGAAAAATACTCCTGTTGTGTTACTAAGTGGCGGCGTTGGTTTAACACCAATGATGAGTATGTTAAAAACAGTCGTTGAAGTCCAGCCAGAACGTAAGGTAACATTTGTCCATGCAGCTGCGAATGGGAATGTACATGCACTAAGAGACGAAGTAGAAGAGGTATCAAAGCTTGAAAACGTACATTCTTATTTCTTTTACGATTCACCAACAGAAGAGGATCGCAAGAATAACCTCTTTGATGTTGAAGGCTATGTAACCCGTGAGTGGCTGAAAGAAAATATCACAACCAAGGACGCCGATTTTTATTTCTGTGGACCTGTTCCATTTATGAAAGCTATTAATCGTTCATTAAAAGAATTAGGGGTAAATCAAGAAAGAATTCACTTTGAATTTTTTGGTCCTATGGGGAATTTAGAAGAATAACAGAGAAACAAGCCGATTTCTAATAGAAGTCGGCTTTATTTTTGTAGTGAACTTACGAACAGCCTTTCAAAGAATATAAATTTGAATCTACAAGTCGATAACTATATTAGAGAAGTTTGGTTAAAATACCAATAAGATTGATGCCATTTCAATGCCAAATATCCCTTTTAGGAAAGGAGCTAACATTATTGCATTTTTTAACGACGATCATGAACGAGTACGGGTATCTTGTTCTTTTTCTTTCCATTACTCTAGGTATTTTTGCACTTCCGATTCCAATGGAAGCAATGTTGGCATATGCAGGATTTTTATCCTTTCTTGGAAAGCTTAATTGGATTGGAAGTATACTCGCTTCTACAGCTGGTTGTACGCTAGGAATGTTGCTTTCCTATTGGGTAGGCTGTAAGCTGGGGATTCATTTTTTTGAAAAGCATGGGAAGCGGCTACATTTAGAACCAGATCGTTTGAATTCAATTTCAAACTGGTTAAGAAAATATGGCAATAAAATATTAATCATTGCCTTATTTATTCCAGTATTTAGGCATTTTATCGGTTATTTTTCAGGGATTACACGTTTACCAATTAGGGTTTATACCTTGTATACAGGGCTCGGGTCAGCGATTTGGGTTTCTAGTTTTATCTCTTTAGGAAAAATACTTGGTCCTCAATGGGAAGTTTTTTTTGAGCTCATCAGGAAATATTTAATTTTAACTAGCGTAGTTATTGTCATTTTAATTGTAATTATTTATGGGATTAGGAAATTAAGGAATGTAGTTATAGAAACAGGAACCAAATAGGAGAACAAATTAAGATCAAAGGAGTCCTCTCAACGGTTCCTTTGATTTTTATTTAGAGAAAATAGTTGTAGAAGTTAACAATTTTCGAACTTTATGTATTTTATACGATATATGTTCCTTGAAAGTTTGATTCATATCTCAACTATGATTAAATTAAATAGAGAAATGGCCAGAAAGGATGTTATTTAATGAATAAAAATGTCATACGTTCGATCACGGGCATAGCTGTATTATTTTGCCTCCTCTGGCTGATCGGGCTTGGCTGGGCGGTAGGGGAATTTTATGCTGGAAAACCAGAAAAGGTTCCAGAAGCAAAAACCGTTTCCAAGGTGGAAAATAAAAAGGGGTTAACCATCGTGGCGTTAGGTGATTCGTTAACTCGAGGAACAGGCGATGAAACCGGAAAAGGATATGTGGGTGTCTTGATTGATGAAATCAAGGGAAAAACAAAGCGTCCGGTACAGTTGACCAACCTTGGCATCAATGGACAAAGATCTGGATCTCTTAGGAAGCAAGTACAGGAAAAAGAAGTAGGGCGCCAAATTCAAAAAGCGGATATTGTCCTAGTGACGATTGGCGGAAACGACTTGTTCCGCGGGGGGCAAGGCTTAAGCGATTTTGAAACTGAAGATATTGCAGCGATTGAGAAGAAATACCTGGATAATTTGAAGTTTGTTTTTGAGCAAATACGTAAAAACAATACAAATGCCAATGTGTTTTTCATTGGTTTGTATAATCCATTTATTGAATTAGAGCAGGGAAAAGAGATGTCGAAAGTGGTCCGCCACTGGAATTACGATAGTGCAGAAGTCAGTGCCTCTTTTCCAAAAATCGTGTTTATACCAACCTTCGACTTGTTTGAGTTAAAGGTTAATGACTACTTATATTCCGACAAGTTTCATCCAAATTCAAAAGGGTATCGTTTAATTGCCGAACGGGTAGCCTCATTGCTTACCTGGTAAGGAGAGGAATTCGATGGAGAAAAAAATTACACTATCTGTAAAAAATCTTAAAAAAGTAATTGGAAAAAAGGAAATTATCAAGGGATTGACTTTCGATTTACGGGAAGGAGAGGTATTTGGCTTCCTAGGCCCAAATGGAGCAGGGAAAACAACGACGATCCGCATGCTTGTTGGATTAATCAAACCCACATCCGGCAGCATTCACATTTGTGGCGCGAATATAGAAGAGAATTTTCAAGAAGCAATGACCAATCTTGGTTGTATTGTCGAGAATCCAGAATTGTATCCATATCTTTCCGGGTATAATAACCTCCTTCATTTTGCCAGAATGCTCGAAGGAATCGGAGAACAACGAATTAAAGAGGTTACTGAACTTGTTGGTTTAACAGAAAGAATTCATGATAAGGTAAAAACCTATTCTTTAGGGATGAGACAACGTCTTGGGATTGCTCAAGCCTTATTAGGAAGACCAAAAGTGCTGATTCTTGATGAGCCAACTAATGGGTTGGATCCGGCAGGAATCCGTGAAATGCGACAATTTATCAGGTTTCTTGCAGAGGATGAAGGCTTAAGCGTCTTAGTTTCCAGTCATTTGCTAAGCGAAATTCAACTTTTGTGTGACCGTGTCGCGATTATTTCAAAAGGGACGATTATTCGAACGGATACTGTCCATCAACTGCTGGCAAATCGCGAGAGAGTCGTTTGGCAGGTTCATCCGCTTGAGAAGGGAAAGGAAGTATTAAGTTCGTTAACCAAAATTGATGTAACAGAAGATGGTACCATACTGACAGAATTTAATGAACAAAAGATACCTCTATGGAATAAGCAGTTGGTTGAAGCAGGAATTGCTGTGACTGAAATGAATCGAAAAATGCCAGTCCTGGAAGATTTATTCCTCGAACTTACGGGGGGTGATACAATTGAATAAATTGATTCAAAATGAAATGATGAAACTGATTGCCAAGAAGCGGCTTATTGTTATTGCTATCATTATTGGTGTTCTTGTCATGTTATTTACATATGCACAATATAAACAAGTTCAAACACAACGAGAAAAATTGGGAACTAGTGATTGGCGAACAATTTTACAACAGCAAATTGTTGATACGACCAATCGTTTGAGCAGCAGTCGGATTACCGATGAATGGAAGAAACAACTGCAAATATCCCTGCAACAGCAACAATATTATCTGGATCATGATATTAATCCTTCTGAGCCTGGTGCACCAACGTTTATGAGGATTTTCTTAGAAAACTCGATTGATCTCTTTATTCCATTAATGGTCATGGTCATTGCCAGTGATTTGGTTTCATCCGAGCACAGTTTAGGATCAATTAAACTGCTATTGACGAGGCCGGTCAAACGATGGAAGGTACTCTTAAGTAAATATTTGACGCTTTGCTTAGCCATTTCTTTAATTATTGCGATCTCAGGAATCCTTTCTTATTTGATTTCTGGTTTGGTGTTTGGATACAAAGGCTGGGGAGCACCCATTTTAACAGGATTTAATGTGACCGAAACAGGCTTAAATACTTCAGAAGTCAAACTTATGGGGCAATGGAAATTTTTATTAATGGACTTTGGACTGGTCTGGTTTGTCTCTATTGTCGTCGGTACCTTATCCTTTATGTTGTCGGTTTTGATTCGCAGTACGGCTGCCGGCATGGGTGTCATGCTTGCCTCCTTAATCTCAGGAGCTATATTAACGAACATGGTATCCTCCTGGGAATCTGCAAAGTACTTTTTTATGGTTAATTTACGGTTAACCGATTATATGAAAGGAACAGCACCTCCGATTGAAGGCATGGATCTTTCATTTTCCATCCAAATCCTCCTTATATGGTGGGCTGTTGCCTTATTCGTTTCATTTTTTGTCTTTACTAGAAGAGATGTCTATTAGAGAATGCTATTTCCGTGTTTGCGGGAATAGCTTTTTTATTGGGTGTGTTATGGTCATAGTTGATTTTTATAGCCAAGGTGATTGGAGCGAAGCGCCTGGAGTGGAAATCAACAGCCCAGTTTAACAGAGTTAAATTAAAAAACGAAAGTTCAAACTTGAAAGAATATTATAAAATCAATAAAATATAGAGAGGATAATTGACAAATTTAGGAGTGTCTATGTCATTTGCAATAAAAAAGATCGATCATATTCAACTTGCTGGCCCAAAGGGCTGTGAAGAAACCGCGAGGGAATTTTTCAATGGAATTCTGGGATTAATTGAAGTAGAAAAGCCAGCAGAATTAAAGAAACGCGGTGGGGTTTGGTTTGAATTTGGGACCTTTCAACTTCACATTGGGGTAGAGGAACCATTTTCACCAGCTAAAAAAGCACATCCTGCATTAGTGGTAGAAAATATCGAGGAATTAAAAGGTCATCTACGTGAAAAGGGAGTTTTGTATACAGAGGACGATCTACTTCCAGGGGCGAGCAGAATTCATGTACATGATCCGTTTGGCAATCGACTTGAATTATTAGAATGGCTCTAGAAATTACGTTGAGATAAATACAGCCCCACTCCAGAAAATTGGAATGGGGCTGAATGCCTTAAATTGGGGGATTGAAGGCACATTTCTTAGGGATGATTCTATTCAATTTCCTGCAAGGGGAGGGGACCCCGGCCGGAAGGAAATTTGCATAAATAATGGTTAGGTTTACTGTTTCACAGTAACTTTCACTGGTTCTCTACTTACACCAAAGTGTTGCCTGCACCGAGGATGACGATTTTTGGTTTGTTCATAACTTCCCACTCCTAACACTTTTGTAAAGTATTTTCTCTAATTTATTGTGAAACATTTCACATATCTTCTCTGCTTTTAGAATACGATAATCCAAATAAAATCTCAAGTGTTTTATAACTAAATATTTGTCGAAATGGTAAATTTTTTTTTACCAACTGGGAATGATAATTCCGTACCGTTAAAAAAGGTTTATTTTACTAATTAAAAAATCGGAAGGAGATAATTATGAAGTTTAAAATGTTACTTTTATCATTAGGATTATTATTGTCTGTGCCTGGAATGGCTGGAGCAAACCAAACGGTGCCTGACACCAATAATGGGGGGCAAAGGGAAAAAGCACCTTGTGATTGTAAAGAGGGCAGAGAGCATCATATGATGCATAAAGATTGGCAAGCAAAGATGGCGGAAAGAGAGAAAATGCTTCTATCATGGGTAGACCAGTATACTCCAGATAAAAAAGGCGAGTGGACAACCGTCCTTGCGGAAAAGAAGACACTAAGTAACCATTGGATGAGTCCTGAAAATGCTGAAAAACGTGAGCAATGGAAAAAAGAAAAAATGGTGAAAATAGAAGAACTAAAAAAACAATTTGATGCAGGTAAGTTAACAAAAGAGGAATTTATAAAACAGGCACATGGCGGAAAAGAAATGTCACATTGGAGGACATTCCATGAATTAAGGAATGCCGTTGAAAAGAAAGACAATAAACAGGCCGTGGTACTTCTAAATCAACTGTTAGATCAAACAAAACAGCATAATCAAAAAATCAAAGAATTACTGAAAAAGTAATGAGCTTCTATCGAAAAACTAATTCAAAGGGATTAGTTTTTTCTTTGTTTAAACAGGTCAATCTTCAATTATTCAACCTCTTCATGATGACAAGATGTCAATAATTACTGCTGTTAAAATAACTTATTAAAGGGAATATTTAAGAATGATTAATTCCGAGGAGGTATGAAATGAGAAGGAAAAATTTAATGATGACCACCGTTGCACTAGGTGCTGCATATTTACTTCGTAATCCAAAATCCAGGCAAAAATTAATGAATCAATTTCAAGCATTTACTAAAAAATAATCCAAAAAACATCCTCCTCAATCAGTTGATGGGGATGTTTTTTGGATGTCTTTTAATGATGCAAGAAATTACCAATGATTGACGACAATAAGTCATAAAACTTATTTTTTTAAACTAATTGTTTCTTGTTTAGTCTCTTTGATTTCCTCTTTTATCTCTTCCTTTATATCGTCAGCAATTCCATCAGTCGCTCTTTTAAATTCGCGAATCGATCTGCCAAAAGCACGGCCAACTTCAGGAAGTTTGTTTGGACCGAAGACGACTAAGGCTACGATTAAAATCAAAATTAATCCGGGTACTCCAATATTAGAAAACATATTTTCATCTCCTAGTGATGAATGCTAGTTAAACCAGTGTCTATTATACCTTTTTATCATTAATTGTACAAAATCTAAATGGAATCGTAAAAAAACCGGTGGACCCACCACCAGCTTTAATAGTCCTATCTGATTAAATCTGATTGAATGTAATGATACAGTAGTTTGGAAGTGTTATCAATGGAAGATTCGTGTGTACGCTCGAATGCATGTGATGAATCGATGCCAGGTCCAATAAGACCATGGACAATATCATGACCAGAGCGGATCGCTGCTGAGGCATCTGAGCCATAAAAAGGATAGATATCTAATTTGTATTGGATATTGTTTTCTTCTGCTAGTCGAACTAAGTTTTTTCTCAACTCATAATGATAGGGTCCACTTGCATCCTTCACACAGATCGAAACAGTATACTCATCTGTCGATTGTCCGTCGCCCATTGCTCCCATATCGACTGCTAAATACTCAACCGTTTCTGGAGTAATATTCGAGTTTCCACCGTATCCGATTTCCTCATTATTAGAAATTAAGAAATGGGTTGTATAGGGAAGGGTAATATTTTCAGTCTTAATTTTCTTTATTAATTGCAGAAGAATGGCCACACTTGCTTTATCGTCCAAGTGGCGGGATTTAATGTAGCCGCTTGGTGTTACTTCTACACGTGGGTCAAATGAAACAAAATCACCGACCTCAATTCCCAATGCACGAACATCCTCAGCAGTATGTACTTTCTCATCAATTCTAATTTCAATATTTTCCTGATTTCGCTCAGCTTTCCCAGCATCTTTATAAACATGGACTGATGTTTGGTGCATTAAAATAGTTCCAGAATATTTTTTGCTGCTGCTGGTTTCGATTTGGCAATATTCTCCTTCAATCGAGTTATATTTAAATCCGCCAATCAAGTCAATTTTCAAGCGACCATTTGACTTTACTTCCTTTACCATCGCACCGAGAGTATCTACATGTGCCGTAAGCATACGGTGATTACTTGAATCAATACCTTCAATTGTGGCTATTAAACCGCCTTTACGGTTTCTATAGGATTTGATTTGTAAGTCAGCAAGGTAATTTTCAACAAAGGTAATCACGTCATTTGTGTTTCCTGAAGGGCTTGGAATGGATACCAAGTCAGTGATTAATTTTAAGGTTTCTTGTGGATTTATAGTAGGCAAAGCAATTACCCCTTTCTGTTTTCTTTCACTAATATTATACATAATTACGAAAATGATGTGTCTAGATACGATTATTATCAACTTTTCCTTAGGTGATGCATAGGTTAACAAGTATTAAATTTTTTTAAATAGGAATAAAAAATGACGGTATGGGCATGAATGGAAATATTCTAACTATTTAAAAAACTAATAGAATATATACCAATGGGAGGGGAAAAAGTTGACCAGAGCCGAATTATACCACTCTAAGCCGAAGCAATCATCCTTTAAGGGTCTATTTTTTTTCATATTAGCTTGTATTGTATTAACTGCCGGTTTTTTTGCTTTTCGTTATTTCTATCAAAACACAATTCGAATTGAAGCACCAATAGAAAATCCGGGACCAAAGGTGGTTATCCATCTTCCAAACGGACAAAAGGTCTATACGTATGAGAATCTAATTTTTGAAAAGGATGGGAAAACCTATTATAAGGGTGAGCGCAACACGATTGATTTAACAGGGGGAACCGTTGACTTTGAAGAGTGGAAATAAGTAGAAGTCAAGAAAGACTAGCGGCAGCTAGTCTTTTTATTTAAACCATCCCTTTTTCTTAAACCAAACTGACATGCCGATCGCTACGAGAATCATCAGCCCAATGGTTGCGAAATATCCATATTTCCATGTCAACTCAGGCATATAATGAAAGTTCATCCCATATAGTCCTGCAATAAAGGTGAGCGGCATGAATATGGTGGTAATAACGGTAAGGACCTTCATTACATGATTTGTTTGGTGTGAATTTATCGAAATATAACTATCCCTGATGTCCGTGGTGAGTTCACGGTTTGCCTCAATCATCTCGGTTAATTTTAATAAATGGTCATGAATATCGGAAAAGTATTCCCTTTTCCTCTGAATGGAAGTCATTCGCTGAGAATTTAGGACCCTGTAAATTAGATCGCGCATCGGTGTAATGGTATGCCTCAAGGATAGGAGGTGGTGTCTAGTGTCAAATAAATCCTCGAGCAATGCCTCCATTGATCTTCCTTTAGAATTCTCGTCAATTTCATTTAACCGATCTTCAATTTGATAGACAAGTGGGAAATAATTATCAACCATTTTATCAAGTACAAGGTAAAAAACATGGGATGGATCCCACGTTTTTATGTTAGTCGATAAATTCAAACGTTTCCATACTTCCTCAATTTCAGTTGAAAATTTATGATGAAAAGTAATTATATAGTTCTTGCTAAGAAAGAAATCAATTTCTTCCCGAGTAAACATCTGTTGATTTAGTGCTTGTGTAACTAAAAAAGTGTGATCTTCATAATAATCCAACTTTGGTCGCTGTAAAGTATGGATACAATCCTCAATGGCTAGTGGGTGAAAGGAAAGAGGGGTTCTTAGGAATTCGATTTCTTCGGTGGTTGGCTGATGAAAATCAATCCAATACCATTGAAAATCTCCACTTATCAGTTCCTCAATTGAAAGGTCTGGTTTCAATTGGTTAGTTTGGGATATCGCAATTGTTCTAATCATGTTAACTCCTTAGTTCGTTCGATTATCATTCCATAAAAAGATATTATGTATAACCTTATCATAACTTTTATTGTTCAATTTTCAAAATTATATAAGGAGTTTCCCTGTCTTTATTGTCCATTTCGAAATTGAGGATTTAATGGAAAAAAAGAGGCATTCTATATAGCAGAATGCCTCTTTACTAATTAATAATGGTTATACGATTGGTGAAGTTTCTTTATTCCGCATCGCTTGTGGTATATAAACACAGAACGGTTCACTTTCCAGATAATCGCCTGTTACGGCATAAGTTCGTGAGCGGGAACCGCCGCACATTTTGTTGTATTCACAGACGCCGCATTTGCCTTTGTAGTTATCAGGTTGACGTAGTTCTTTAAATACTTTTGCCTCACGATAAATTTCTGCAAGCGGGGTATCACGGATGTTACCACCGACAATAGGAAGTAATCCACTTGGCATAACATCTCCAATATGGGAGACAAAGGCGAAGCCGTTGCCATCATTTACCCCTTTTGGTGCACGCTTCAAGCCATCATGCATGGAAGCAAAATCAGTTGTAATCGAGTCTTCGTAATGAATTTCACCTTTTTCAATTAACTGGTCGCGCGTCTTTTGCTGTAAAACAACCCTGCGGTAATGTTGTGCTGCGGTAGTTTTAATATCATATGGTGCAGTTTTGCTTAATTCATACAACCAACGAAACACCTTTTCATGCTCAGCAGGAGAAATACATGCGTCCATTTGACCTCTGCCAGTTGGGACAAGTAGGAAGATGTACCACATAACAGCGCCTAGCTCGCCAACTAGTTTTGCCATTTGTTCAAGCGAGTCATAATTATAACGAGAGATTACTGTATTGATTTGGAGCGGCATGTCTAATTCATTTAAGTATTTAATTTTTTCAACGGTTAAATCAAATGATCCAGGGGTCCCGCGGAAATGATCATGAATCTCGGGTGTTGGGCCGTCTAAACTAAAGCCCCAGCGTGAGAGTCCGACATCTTTGAACAGTTTCATTTTTTCTTTTGTTACATTCGCTGTGGCACTAGGTGTCATGGAAACGCGCATCCCTTTTTTAATTGCATAATCAGCAAGTTCATAAAGATCTTCTCTCATCATACAATCCCCGCCTGTAAAAACGAGCATTGGATTATCCATCTCATAAATTTGATCAATTAAATTGATTCCTTCTTTATGTGAAAGTTCCCGTGGGTCTGGAGTAAGCTGCGCATCAGCACGACAGTGAATGCACTTAAGCTGACAGGCTCTCGTTACTTCCCAAATAACGATAAATGGATTTTTATCATAATCTATTACATTTCTCATTCCATGAGGGTGCCCCATAGCATGTGGATGTCCTTTTCCTATTCCTTGCATCATCATCACCCAAATTCATTAATATTTATAAACTATAGGTTTATTATAGGTTTATCAGCCCACAGTGGATGGGAGTATTGTTACAATATTTCTACATCCTAGTGAGAATTATGTGATATCTATAAAAATCATAAACTTCTTTTCTATTACATTTATGTTACAAAAACATTAAAAAATAATGTAAGATTCCATGAAAAACATGATAAATAGTGGATAGTTACTTAATTGTGTTTGTTATATTTACGGTTTTCTTTGCTAGTATTGGATTTTTTTACCTTGTAAGTCATATCCTTGGGGTTTATTCCATCCTTAATGTTCGTTTATGATGTAGGTACACAAACGAATTGAAGGGGTACTACGATGAAAAAACAACTATTATCATTCGTAGCAACGGCGGGGATCCTGTTTTCTACATTTGTTGGTTCTGCTAGTGCACATGAAAACATTTATACTGTCCAATCGGGAGATACACTTTGGAAGATTTCACAAGCAAACAAAGTCTCAGTTGCTGACTTGAAAACTTGGAATCACCTAACAAGTGATAATCTCTATGTAAATCAGAAGCTATCATTATTAGCACCACACAGCCACGAACTAGTTGCACCTACCTATACGGTCCAAAAAGGGGACACACTTTACCTTATTTCAGTACGCTACAAACTTTCCATTGCCCAGCTTAAATCACTGAATAACCTCACATCAGATACGATCTATGTAGGACAAGTCTTAAAGGTAACTGCGGGAGGTACATCAAATCTAGCACCTGCACCAACTATATCAAAGGCGCAACTGGTGATGGATGAAGCCAAAAAATACATAGGAACACCGTATTTATGGGGTGGCAATACGCCGGCAGGTTTTGATTGCAGTGGTTTGACAAGTTATGTATTTAATAAAGTTGGAGTAACCATTCCACGAACGGCAGCAACACAATGGTCTGGACTGAAAGCTGTCAGCAGCCCAAAGCCTGGAGATCTAGTATTCTTTGAAACATACGCTCCTGGTCCTACACATGTAGGGATTTATTTAGGAAACAACCAATTCATTCAAGCGGGATCAAAAGGTGTATCGATTGCAGATATGACAAATTCCTACTGGAAACCAAGGTACCTTGGTGCAAGGACTGCATTTTAATTGTGATAAGTAGAAGGGTCTTTCAACATTAGAAAGGCTCTTTTTATTTTTTCAAAATTAAAAATATAGTATGATAAGGCTAATCAAAAAAATTGAAGTGAATGGAGTTGTCGGATGTTTAAAAGAATTTTAAGTATAGGGATATTGCTAGTAATTATTACGATTGGTTTTTTACAAAAGGATGAATTACTGCATCTTGTTAAACAAGGCGGAGCCTTTTCGATTTTCATTAGTATGTTATTAGTGTCGATATGTGTCTTTTTTCCTATCATCCCGTTTCCAGTTTTAGCAGGAATGATCGGAGCCGTATTTGGAACAGCCCAAGGGATGCTTGTATCCTTAACAGGGGCCATGGCTGGGACGATGGCTTTCTTCTTCATATCCAGGTATGGTTTTCGCGATTTTGCCCAGGATAAACTGATGAAATATCCAAAAGTTCAGGAATACGATGAGTTTTTAAACAGAAATTCCTTTGTAGCGATATTAACCTGTCGATTAATTCCTATCATTCCAGCACCGGTTGTCAATATCATTTGTGGATTAAGTCATGTGAGATGGCTAACATTTTTTACCGCATCCATGATCGGAAAAGTTCCAAACATTCTGCTTTTGTCTTATGCAGGTGCTTCATTTAGTAATAACAAGCTTTATTCTTTCGGACTTTACGGCGCCTATATGGTCATCATTATCCTGATTAACTTTGTTATTGTTTATCGAAAGCAGGCAAAGAATTCTCTTGATTAAACAACTTCTTGAATATTTAAATCATTTTGTTCCTCAACGGAGATTAGTTCCTTAAAGAAGCTTTTTAAAATCAGCCATTTAGCAGGATAGCTGTAAATAAAATCTTCGATCACCTGTGAAGAGTAATACAAAAAACAATCGATAGGAACTTTTTCTTTTTTTAAATCGTATAAAAGTGCATGTGGAATGGTGTAATAGTCATTCAACTGGTAGGGGTTGAACTTTACTACTTGAATTTTTTGGTCGTGGATCATCTTCTTTAAGGATTGTTCTTGAACTGAAATACTTTCTTCCTTAGTTAGACCATTTAAACAAATACGATCATTGATAAAATAAATTCCCTTCATATACAACACCTCATCTATTTCCATGATTGGTATTGTTATTGACAGGGTTTAGGAGAAGTATACTTATCCAGGTGTGGAAATTTCTATAAAAAAATTACCCGGCCATGGGGCCGGGTATTCAAACTAATCTATATTTTAAGGGGGCGGAGGTTTAAGGTTCTTCCGTGAACCTATTTAAATCTTAATGGATAATTATTAATAAATTATGAACGAAAGATTAATAGTTTAAGAAAAGATAAGGAGAGTAAATGAAAGATTTCCATTGTTGTGCGACATGCAGGCATTTTAAGGCAGAAAAAAAGCCAGAGGGGATGCTCTACTTTTGTAGTCGTTTAGGCTTTGAGACAAAAACGAACTACCAATTTAATTGCTGGAGTCCGAGAGAAAATATTAAGAAAATAATCGATAATGTTAATAAGGTTAGAAAGGAAAGTGATACTTAACGATAAGTTTCACTTTTTTTAGTTTTGGTAGATGACAAATGTCCATTGTCCTCCTTTCCAAATCATGTTATTTTCATGAATATCATTTCTATTTAATTGAATCGCGCTTTACTTGAAAGGAGGAAACCCTATTGGCAGTTACACATACTTTTTCAAAAAAAGAGGAACTAGCTAATTCCATCACACACGGAGTGGGGGCACTATTAAGCATTTCTGCGTTAGTTATTTTAATTGTATATGCATCCCTATATGGAACGGTGTGGCATGTGGTTAGCTTCACGATCTTTGGAGTAACAATGTTTATACTTTATATGTCATCTACCTTGCTTCATAGTTTACCTGAAGGAAAGGCAAAGGACATTTTTGAAATTTTTGACCATTCGTCAATTTACTTTTTTATTGCCGGGACCTACACACCATTTTTATTAATCGTAATCAAAGGAACACTAGGTTGGTCACTTTTTGGAATAGTTTGGGGACTTGCGATTGCGGGTACCGTCTTTAAATGCTTTTTTGTGAAAAAGTACCTTTTTTCATCAACGGCGCTTTATGTGGTCATGGGCTGGTTAATTGTCTTCGCATGGAAACCATTAGTGAATAATCTATCTCTGGAAGGGATGACCTATTTAGCTATTGGGGGCGCACTGTATACACTCGGAGCCATTTTCTATGTGTGGCGTGGGTTTAAATATCACCACGCAGTCTGGCACCTATTTGTATTAGCAGCCAGTGTTGCTCACTTTTTTTGTGTGTTGTTTTATGTCTTGCCGATTCATTCGTAAGTTGTTCATGAGGACAAAAATCTGTTTCGAAGACCAAACTTTGTCCTCATGGAAAGTTCATGAGGACAGAAATCAGAATGGAAGAGCGAAATTTGTCCTCATGGAGCGTTCATGAGGACAGAAATCAGAATCGAAGAGCAAGCTTTGTCCTCATGGGAGTCATGAGGACTGAAATTCGAATAGTGTGTGATTAAACATGCCGCATTTTTCTATAGTTAAATGTCTCCCGAGAAAACCATAGGCTCATTAAAAAGCTAATGATGCCCGTGAACAGTAAAACTTCCCCGATGATTTTCATATTTTCCGCTGTAACATCTTTCCCAAAGATTAATCCTAAAATGATTGAAGATAAAATGGAGCCCAAATATCGACAGGTTTGAAATAAGCCGGATGTTGTCCCAATAATCTCTTTTGGACTCTCCTTAACCATGGCCACTTGGAGAACAACATTTCCAATTCCATAGCTTAAGCCCATGATTGATAAAATAATCCCAATGCCTAAATAGGAAGTATTTACAAAAAACAGGATAAAAGCTAGTGCACCAATAATCGATATAAAAGAGCCAACCATAATCGGCAGGTTTACACCGGCCCGGTCGATCCATTTTCCTGTTACAGATGAAATAATAATGCTTATTCCAGACATAAATAACATTAACAAGCCACTCATTTCCACGCTTAAACCCAATCCTTCTTGAAAATAACTGGGCAGCCCGAAAAATAAACAATAAAAAAAGATATTCAAAAATATGAACTGGATGTACACCATCGAAAGCTTTGGATGTGTTTTAAAAATGCGAATATCAATAAATGGCTCCTTGACTCTTAACTCCCTCAGAACAAATAAACCGAAAAAGATGATTCCAACAAACCCCGACAGATAATGAATTTTTCCTTCAAAAGATAACAAAAACCATAAAAAGAATACCATTCCTGCAGCGAAGTACCCGATTCCGAGAAAATCCAAGTTGGAGAATAATTTCTTCATTTGAGCCTTATCTTGTTTGATGTCTTTCGGAAACATATACCACCCCAGCAGAAAACTGAGGATAATAAAGGGAAAATTTACCCAGAAGATGGCTGGCCAATTGCCCCAAACAATTAAGAAACCTCCAATAGTAGGCCCTAGTGCTACCATTGCCGAAGCGAAAATCGATAATACGGCAAGGGCTGAGGCCTGTCTTTCTTTGATATGGTCTCGAATTAACGACATCCCTGCTGGATAAATGGCACTGCTCCCTATCGATTGAAACAGTCTCATGACAAGCAACATGAGAAAGGTATGTGACATAGGTGCCCCAAACGCTGACAAGGCTACTAAAATGAGTCCCGTTAAAAAGGTTTTTTTCCGACCAAAAATATCACCAATCTTTCCAGTAACCGGCTGTGCTACTGCACTTGCTAAATAAAAGCTGGATATCAACCACGAAACGGTTGTAAAGGAAAGCTGAAAATCCTTCTGTATACTGTGTAATGCTAAGGCGATCATTGATGAATTAAGAGGATTTAACATCGTTCCAGAGGCGACAGCTGTTAAAAATAATGCACGATTTTTTTTCATGTCTTCATCCTTTGCTGGATTTAGAATCAGTTTATTTTTTGCAATATATTTATTTCTATGAGTGGCACATTGAAAATTTATCATTCTAGGAATAGCCTCCAAACTAATATAAATAAGATAGGAATTTTTGAGTATGAAGTGGAGGAGTCTTATGGATGATATTTATCCAATTTTAGAAGTCATTGATCAACCAGGCCAAAAGGTATTAGCAACCATTGTTCGTGTTCAAGGATCAGCATATAAAAGAGAAGGTTCTTCCATGCTTTTTTGTGAGGATGGGAAGCAATTAGGCATGTTAACTGCAGGTTGCTTGGAAACAGATTTGACCATAAAAGCTCAAGAGGTTTTCATAAAGCAGGAAGCAAAAATGTTCCATTATAATTTGGCAGATGAAGACGATATGAGTTGGGGTCAAGGTAATGGCTGCAATGGAACAATTGATATTTTACTAGAGCCAGTCTCTGAAAAATTAACAGAAGATCTCTTTGTTGTAAAAAGATCCCTAGATAACTGTAAACCTGTAATTGTGTTAAAAAAGCTCGATGAATTGGGGGAGTATCTTTTTATTGAGGAGGAAGGGGATCCGTTTGGCAATTGGTCAGGAGATATTCCTAAAATTGCCTTTACATCTAAAAGTGGAATCATTCCTGGAACTGATTCCATTTATCAACATACGTATCAACCTAGGCCAAGGCTCATAGTCTTCGGGGCAGGACAAGACGCAAAACCGCTTGTTCACCTGGCCGCGGAAACAGGATTTTCAGTAACGGTATGCGATTGGCGGGAAGAGTTTTGTCAAAAAAAATATTTTCCAAAAGCTGAGCAGCTCCTATTGGGCTTTCCTAAAAAGCTTTTGAAGCAAATTTCCTTCTCTCCCTATGATTATGTGGTCATCATGACACATCATTTTGAGAGGGATCAAGAAATATTAGAGGTGTTACGTAAGGAGCATATAAAGTACTTAGGTGTACTAGGGCCGCGGGAAAGAACCAAAAGGCTGCTTAAATATGAAAATGTCCCAACCTGGATTTATTCACCTGTGGGTAAGAATATTAGAGCAAAGGGTCCTGAGGAAATCGCTGTTAGTATAGTTGCTCAATTGATTGAGGTGTGGAGAAAGCCTGTCCATGAAAGAGTGCAACTTCTGTGGACTATTCCCGAGTAGATGAATTGTTCTTCAGTAGGTAATAACAGGTTTATAGGCCATAATAAGTTGGATTTACTCAGTATAAAATCTACTTATACATGGGGGGAGGGATGAAATTGGAGATTATTGGGAAAAACGTCATTCGCAAAGAGGCGCTTGATAAGGTGTCTGGAAGGGCGAAATATACTCATGACTATCATACGATTCCGATGCTGTCTGGCAAAATGGTCATTAGTCCTTATGGCCACGCCAAAATAGTGAAAATAGACACAACGGAGGCATCAAAGATACCTGGGGTAAGGGCAATCCTCGCTGGGAAGCACTACCCATTAACTGGGGAAGCAATCCGAGATCGACCGCCAATCGCAGTTGACAAGGTTCGTTATCATGGGGAAACTGTTGCGCTGGTTGTTGCCGATTCACCTGAGCAGGCTAAAATGGCTGCTGACCTTATTAAGGTTCAATATGAATTCTTACCGGTGGTTAATTCACCGTCACAAGCGTTTGAAAAAGGGGCACCATTAGTCCATGAACGATTAGGTGATTATAAAAAGGAAGATGGTTCTCACCCGGTGCCTGACACCAATATTGCTACCCATATTAAAATCCGCAAGGGCAATAGGGAAAAGGGCTGGAGCGAAAGTGAAACAGTGGTGGAAGCGAGTTTTTCCTTTTCCCCTTCTGATCATGTCGCAATGGAAACTAGATGTGCGTCTGCTGAGATATTACCTGAGGGGACTATCATTATTACCACTTCTTCTCAAGCCCCTTTTATGGCCAAAAGGCTTATTGCTGATTACTTTGGTGAGGATATGGGGAAAATTATTGTCCGTACTCCGCTCGTAGGTGGAGCCTATGGCGGGAAGGCAGCCGTACAGCTTGAAGTTCTTGCCTATCTAGCTTCAAAGGCAGTTGGCGGAAAACCAGTAGAGATATTGAATACGAGAGAAGAAGATATGTTAACGTCACCCTGTCACATAGGTTTAGATGCAAAAGTTAAACTTGGAGCAGACAGTAGTGGCAAAATTAAAGCAGCAGATATTCGCTTTTTGTGGGATGGCGGGGCCTATTCTGATAAAGCAATTGATTTAACAAGAGCAGGTGCAGCAGATTGCACTGGACCGTATAATATTGAAAATGTCTGGTGCGATTCGTACTGCATGTATACGAACCACCCCTATGCAGCCCCATTTAGAGGATTTAGTCATTCGGAACTTTCCTTTGCCATTGAGCGGACAGTGGATTTACTGGCGCAAAAATTAAAGCTAGACCCGCTGGAACTACGCAACATTAATGCCATAAAACCGGGGAATACCACCCCCACAAGGGTCCGCTTAAATAAAAGTAATGTTGGTAACTTATCAAAATGTATTGAGAGAGTTAGAGATTTAATGAAATGGGACGAAGGTCCAATCAAAGAAATAAGTGAACGGATGATCAGGGTAAAAGGAGTTAGCTGCAGCTGGAAAACATCGACCATTGATCCAAACGCACCATCGGGGGTCATTCTAACGTTTAATCGTGACGGTAGTATTAATTTGCTATCTGGTGTGATTGAAATTGGAACAGGGACGAAGACAGTCCTTGCTCAAATACTTGCTGAAAGGCTGAAAATGGATGTTGATAAAATTTATGTACGTATGGAAGTAGATACTCAAACAACACCAGAGCATTGGAAAACAGTCGCAAGCAGGGGAACATTTATGGCGGGTAGAGCTCTATTGGAGGCAGCAGAGGATATCATTATCCAATTGAAAGATATCGCATCAACGGTCTTAAGGGCACCAATAGAAGATCTTGAAGTAGCGAATAGTCGAGTCTTTTTACGGGATGACCCATCAATCGGAGTCCCTTTTAAAGATATTTGCTATGGTTATCAATATCCAAATGGGAATTCTATTGGTGGACAAATTATAGGTCGTGGTAATTATATTTTGCGGCATCTAACCCATTTAGATCCTGAGACTGGGGCTGGAAAACCTGGACCCGAATGGACGGTAGCAGCCTATGGAGTGGAAATCGAGTTGGATAAAAGGGATCTTACCTATCGGCTACTGAAGGCTTGTACCGTTGTTGATATTGGCAGAGTCTTAAATGAAAAAGCAGCCTTGGGTCAGGTTATGGGTGCCATGAGCATGGGATTAGCCTTTGCAGGAAGGGAAACGTTTTATTTTGACGAACTTGGCAGGGTTCTGAATCCCCAACTTCGAACGTATCGGCCACTTCGCTACGGTGAGAATCCAGAATATTTAGTAGAATTTGTGGAAACACCGCAGCTGGATGGTCCCTATGGGGCCCGCGGAGTTGGAGAGCATGGTCTAATGGGCATGCCTGCAGCACTCGGGAATGCTTTGTCGACAGCGACAGGAGTTTCACTCCATCATTTGCCTCTTATTCCAGAGTTGATTTGGAAAGCAAAGGAGGCGCAAAAATAATGCTTCCCTTTGATTTTGATTATTATAAGCCGGCCACATTGAAAGAAGCAGTCGATTTACATCAGTATTTAAATCAGCATGGCAAGCTGCCGATGTTCTTTTCGGGAGGAACCGAATTAATTACACTTGGAAGAATAGATTTAGCCTATACCGAAGCTGTTATTGATATAAAGGATATCCTCGAATGCAATGTTATGCAGGTTAGTGGTGATCATTTGCTGCTTGGCAGTACCCTCTCACTTACAAAAATAGAAGAAGCAAATCTTTTCCCATTATTAACGAAAACTGCCAGTCAAGTCGCTGATCATACGGCTCGAGGGAAGATTTCATTAGGAGGGAATATCTGTGCTCGGATTTTTTACCGGGAAGCTGTTTTGCCATTTTTACTTTCTGATAGCCAAGTTTTAATTGTCGGACCAGAAGGAAAAAAGATGGTGCCAATCAATGAGATATTTTTAGAGAAGCTTCAACTGAAAAAAGGGGAATTTCTCGTTCAATTAGCAACAGAAACACGGTTTATTAAAGCACCGTTCTTTAGTTTCAAGCGTCGTCAGCAGTGGGACACTGGCTACCCTTTGATCACGGTAGCGGCATTAAAAATAGGTCAGGAAGTACGTGTCGCAATCAGTGGCTTTTGCCCTTTTCCATTTCGGTCAAAAGAACTGGAAGCTTCGTTAAATAAAAGAAATCTGCCAGTAGTTTCAAGGATTGATGAGGGGGTTTCCAAATTACCAAAGCCTATTTTAGATGATGTGGAAGGGTCAGCAAAATATAGGCTATTTGTTTTGCGGAATCTATTGATGGATGTGTTAGCAGTTTTGGATGGAACTTGAAGTTAGATTCATAAAATAAAAAAAGGAGGGGAGAGTAACTTGAAATCTCACACAATTACGATGAATATAAATGGAGAAAATCGAAGTGTAACCGTTCGGTCTGCCGATACACTTTTATATACGGTCCGGGATAAACTTGGGTTGACAGGTGCAAAACCGGGCTGTTTAAACGGAGACTGCGGCGCATGTACAGTTAATGTAGAAGGGTGGCCGATGAAATCATGTTTAATGCTTGCTGTTGAAGCGATGGGAAAAAAAGTAACAACCATTGAGGGGTTGGAGAATACCCCTATCCAGCAGGCTTTTGTGGAAAACTTTGCATTTCAATGCGGTTACTGCACCCCCGGCTTTATTATGAATTGCCATTCGTTAATACTAAAGCATCCAGAAGCAGATGATCAAATGATTAAAGAATGGCTGGAGTCGAATATCTGCCGATGTACCGGCTATGCTGAAATTGAAAGGGCATTGAAATCAGTGCTCAAGAAGAAGTGACAAAAGGGGAACGATCTAACGAAAAAGGATGCCATTTTGTGGCACCCTCGACCATGATTTATTTTTTTTTCATTTCAAAATAGGTGTCCAGTACACGGCGGCCAATTTTCAGGTTTGCTCGGTTGTCTTTTTTTCCCTGATATGCCCATGGAACAATAACGGCCATGGCGATTTCTGGATTCGAACTAGGGGCGTAGCTAACCAGGCTTAGGTTCATTACTGGAGGAGGTTCCTTACCAAACCTATATCGCTCCGGTCCGTCATAAAAGGCTTCTGCTGTACCTGTTTTACCAGCAGGTGAGTAGGGTGCAGTGCTGAAGTACTTATAGGCCGTACCGCCACGTTCTTGCATGACCTTTTTAAAACCTAATCGGACACGGTACATCCAATCTGGTTTCACATCAATCGTGTTAAGGACGGTTGGAGAGATTTCTTGTACAACAGGACCTAGTTCATCTTTCCCTTCCTTTGGTTCGAGCATTTGTTTGACCACATGTGGCTGCATTCGATATCCACCATTCGCAATTGTTGAAACATATTGTACCAACTGCATGGCGGAATAGGTATCATATTGTCCAATCACAAGGTCAAGCAAATATCCAGGCAGGTGGCTCTGACCTTTAAATCCGGTTTGTTCATTTGGTAAATCAATTCCAGTTCTTGATCCAAGGCCAAACGAAGCAAATGAGTTTCTAATTGTGTCAAAAGCCTTCGCGCTAATATTTAAGGGTTTATCATATTCATAATGACCTTTTCCAATTCTAATTGCCGTATGAAACATATAAACGTTAGAAGATAATTTTAGGGCATTAATTTCGTTTAATTTTCCTAAGTAGGCATATGATTTTTTTAGAGGAGTAGCTTGAATTTTTAAACCTTTATCATCAAAAACAGTTCCGGGGCCAATCGCACTTGTTTTATAACCAGTCAAAATCGTGGCACCCTTGACAGTCGAACCCACGTTATACGTGGTGGTAAAGGTCCCGAGGGCATCATCTTCCATTTCAACTCTGCCAGTTTGTTTGTTTCTGACTATTTTTTTACCTGACATGGCTAAAACTTCGCCTGTTTTTGGGTTCATTAAGACAACATAGGCACGGTCAGTTAAAAAAGTACCAGGATATCTTTTAGCTGCCCAAAGCTCCTCCTCTATGATCCGATCCACTTTCATTTGCAAATCCATATCAATACTTAAGACAAGGTCTTTTCCCTTTTTTCCCTTTGATGCGGGATGATTTTCAATTATATTGCCTGTTTTATCAGTTACATTTTTTAATTTTGATTTATAGCCGTGAAGAACATCTTCATACTGCCATTCAAGTTGACTTTTGCCGACACGATCATTACGGCTGTAATCCCGAGCCAAGAAGTATTCTAATTGTTCAGCTGGCAGCCCTTCATCTGATTTGGTGACTTTTCCTAACACGGACTTTAAGGTTCGGTCAAAAGCATAGCACCTCTCCCAGTCGGTAGTAGTATCCACCCCGGGAAGGGATTGGAGATTTTCGCTCACAACGGCCAATTCTTTAGCGGTAACTCCTTCATTTTTAATAATCTGTGTTGTAAATTTGTACCCACTATTGAACTCTTTAAAAAGTGCAAGTATCTCAAGTCTATCTTTATTTATTTCCTTTAATTCTTCAGGTGTTATGCGCTCCAATTTTAACTGATAAATATCCCAGTCTGTTAATTTTTTGGCATAATATAATTCCATTTCATTCTTTGTGATTTTGGCATTAGCACGCTCAGGATTATTCATAATCCAGAAATCAAGTTTATCCCTTTCGGTTACCTTATCTGTTTTTTTATTGATTAGTTTTGCTAATTTTTCAGCGGTTTCAAGCATTTGTGGTTGGCTAAATCCCTCGTTCGTGTAACTGATCGCATTCTTTGGGACATTATCAACGATGATTCTGTAATCCCGATCAAGTATTTTTCCTCTTGGGACAGGATTACTGACCGTTACATCTTCTTTTCTTTCTAAATCTCTTTTAAAATTTTCACCATACACGATTTGCACAAAGCCAAGCCGGAGGATTAAAACAGAAAATAGTAAAAAAACACTAAAAAAAATGATATTTAACCGAAAGGGGAAGTGTGACTTCTTCTTTTTCTGTTTATCCAAATTGCCTGCACATCCTTTTTACAGAACAAAAATGTTTACATATATATCCTGCCCATTTGTAAATAGTGGTATGAAAATTGATCAAATTCTTTAAGTGATGGGATCATTTATCGACAGTATTTATGTTTCTATGAATTTTTTGTCTATAAAAAAATTTCTAATTTTTTCCTATATTTGAAATTTTAATTTATAATAAATTGGGATGTGGTTGTTTTCTTGAACGAACATCTTTAGAAACATGATTAGGAGGTCTGTATATTATGGAACAGAAAGTGATCGATCCAGCTGTACAAAGGGCAATAGCTCAATTTAAGGGTTTGGATGAAAAAATCACCCATTTTTCAAGTATCATCGGTTTGGCTGATTGGGATCAAAAGGTCATGGCACCGAAAAAAGGGAGAAGTATCTTTGCCAAGGCAACTGGCACACTTAGGACGGAAATTTTTAAACTCTCTGTCTCTCAGGAAATGGGCAACTTGCTAACGGAACTAACTCTTCCTGACAACTTTGATTTATTAGATGAAGTAACAAAAGCAAAAGTTAGAGAATATAGAGCGTACTACCAAAAATCGAAGAGCATTCCTGCTGACCTTTTTCAGGAATATAGCATTCTAACAGCACAGGCAAATGATGCCTGGGAAGAGGCTAGGGAAAACAATGATTTTGCCTGCTTCCTGCCCTATTTAGAAAAAATCGTTGAGTACAAACGGAAATTTGCTGAAATATATGGATATGTTGACCACCCATACGATGCTCTCTTGGATGAATTTGAACCTGGATTAACGGTTAAGAGACTGGATCCGCTATTTGCCAAGTTAAGAGATTCTAGTGTTAAACTATTAGAACGAATTCAACAAAATGGAAAGCGGACACAGGCGGAAATTTTTGATCAATCGTTTGCAATTGAAAAACAAAAGGAATTTAATCGCTTTATCTTGCCTATCATTGGTTTTGACCTTGAGGCCGGCAGGTTGGATGAAACGGTCCATCCGTTTGCCCAAACCGTTAATACTGGAGATGTACGGTTAACAACTCGATATTTAGAAAGAAACGTCCGGTCCGCACTATTCGGTACAATTCATGAAGCGGGTCATGGAATTTATGAACAGAATATCAACCCTGATTATGAGGAATCAGTTCTCCAAAGCGGAGCATCTTTCGGAATCCATGAATCGCAATCGAGGTTTTTAGAAAATATGGTCGGCCGCAGCAAGGCTTTCTGGACATACTTTTACCCTAAACTGCAGGAGTATTTTCCGAAACAGCTCGAAACTATTTCTGTGGATGAATTTTATCGGGCGGTTAATACTGTGAAACCCTCATTTATCCGTGTAGAAGCAGATGAGTTAACGTATAATTTGCATATTATGCTTCGTTATGAAATCGAAAAGGCATTAATAAGCGGTGAGATCGAAGCGAAAGACCTTCCGACTGTCTGGAACCAGAAAATGCAGGATTACCTTGGTGTAACACCAAGTACTGATTCAGAAGGCGTACTCCAAGATGTTCATTGGTCATTTGGCGGTATTGGTTATTTTCCGTCCTATTCATTAGGAAATCTCTATGCAGCGCAGATCCTCGTGACGATTCAAAGAGAACTTCCAGAATTCTACAACCATATCGAAAATGGCAGATTTGACCTGATTCAAGATTGGTTAAAAGAAAATATTCATCAGTACGGTAAGCTTTACACCCCAAATGAATTGATTGTAAAGGTAACGGGTGAGGAATTAAACGCCGAATACCTTGTCGAGTACCTTGAGAAAAAATATGCAGAGGTTTACGAATTGTAACTATTTAAGTTTATTAAACATGGAAACTCACATTGACAATAAACTTGAATTATATTATAGTATGATTAATTAAATATTTCCTTTTTAAAGGGGAGTAGCTGCTACAATAAAGTCGTCATTCCGAGAATTCAATTCTCCGGCTTTATTGGCAACATTTACGTTGTTAGCAAGACCTTTACTTTACTGTAAAGGTCTTTTTGTGTCTTTTTAGGCCTTTACTGTAACCAGTAAAGGCCTATTTTTATGGCGTAAGGGAGTATTTTAAAAAAACAAACTTTTGAGGAGGAAACATTCATGGACTTAACTCTGTTACTCGAATACGGCTGGGTGTTAATGATCTTGGTGGCATTAGAAGGTCTGTTAGCTGCAGACAACGCTTTAGTACTCGCAATTATGGTTAAGCAATTACCCGAGGAAAAACGTAAGAAGGCCTTATTTTATGGTTTAGCCGGAGCCTTTGTGTTCCGCTTTGCTTCCTTGTTCGTGATTTCATTTCTTGTTGATGTATGGCAGGTTCAAGCAATTGGGGCTCTTTATTTACTGTTTATGGCTGGAAATCATATATTCCGTAAGGTAATCAAAGGGAAGGCAGCAGAGGATAAAGAGGAGAAGGAAGGATCAAAAAAAAGCAGCTTTTGGATGACTGTATTAAAAGTCGAAGTGGCTGACATTGCTTTTGCGGTTGATTCGATTCTTGCTGCTGTCGCGATGGCGGTTGCTTTACCAGACACTCCACTGCCTAATATCGGCGGTCTGGATGGTGGTAAATTCTTAGTTATTTTCGCTGGCGGCATTATTGGTCTAATTATTATGAGGTTTGCAGCAAATCAGTTTGTAAAGCTCTTAGAAAAACGTCCAGGTCTTGAAATTGCTGCCTTTACGATTGTTGGCTGGGTCGGTGTGAAGCTTGCAGTTTACACCTTATCACATCCAGCATTGGCTATTTTAAGCGAGGAATTTGCGCATTCAATGGGATGGAAAGTAACCTTTTATGTTGTGTTGGTAGGTATTGCTGCCGCAGGCTGGTTTTTCTCCAAAGACAACAGCACAGAACCAATGAGAAAAGAACAAGAGACTTTATAATTATTAATTCATTTTAAGCCTAATAAAAGGCAGACTAAAAAGTTCTGCCTTTTATTATTAATCCTAACTAAGAACATACATTTTTGAGATACTTTTCAAAGTCTCAGTGATAGTATAGACAGTAAAGGCTTAAACTAAGAGCACCTTATTATCGTACAATCACAATTCCAATTTGCCTGAGAGGTTTGAGTTGATGAATTTAAAAACGTATCTTGTTATTGCCTTTAGCATTAGTGCTGTTTCCATAATTGGATTTAGTTTGATATCCTTATTGATAAGTGATCAGAAAATCATCTATTTTGACCGTACAGTAATTGATATGGTCCAAGGGTCTGAAACATTGGTTCTTACAAATGTGATGAAATTTTTTACGTTTATTGGTTCTGCCCCTTTTGTCATTGTTCTTAGTCTTTTTCTGTTATTTTTTCTCTATAAAGTACTTCATCATCGCTTGGAATTAATATTGTTTGCTGCGGCAATCACGGGATCGGCGATATTAAATGATATCTTAAAGCAGTTTTTTCAAAGAGTCCGTCCTGATTTCCATCGTTTAATTGATATTGAAGGCTATAGTTTTCCAAGTGGACATGCGATGAATGCTTTTACGGTTTATGGTATTCTTTCGTTTTTATTATGGCGTCATATTCCAAGCAGGTTTGGCAGAGGTGTGTTAATCTCCGTAAGCATGGTAATGATTTTAGCAATCGGAATCAGCCGAATCTATTTAGGTGTCCATTATCCAAGCGATATAATCGGCGGCTATTTTGCAAGTGGGTTCTGGATTACAATGGCGATTTTGTTTTTTCAATATTACCAAGAGAAACGTTATAATAAGAAGAAACAACGAGAAAAGGGTATTGCATGATTATCTTAATTAGTATGGAGTGATACATATCATCAGAAACAGTATTCCTAATTTATTTACGATTTCTAATTTATTTTTTGGATTTTTATCAATTATGTATTCTGCGCAAGGGGATTACAAAAACGCAGCCATTTTAATTTTGATAGGGATGATGCTCGATAGCATGGATGGCCGAATTGCAAGAATGTTACGGGTGGATAGTGAATTGGGGAAAGAATTAGACTCTTTAGCGGATGTAGTTACCTTCGGGGTGGCCCCTGCAATGATGGCATATTATTCCTACTTTTCTGAATTTGGGGTAGCAGGCATGGCCATTTCTGGTCTATTTCCTTTATTCGGTGCCTATCGGTTAGCTCGGTTTAATATTAATGCAGTTAAATCATCCAATAAGTATTTTACTGGTGTCCCAATAACGGCCGCAGGGGGATTGTTAACACTTCTTACCTTGTTCCACGGGAAAATGCCAGCGATTATCCTTCCTTTTGCCTTTTTTATTCTGTGCTACTTGATGGTTAGTACCATTAAAATTCCTAGCCTAAAGGATATCCCGCTTCCAAAATACGGAATTATCGTCACACTATTTTTGGGATACGCCATATACCTTGTCTTTAAAAAAGAACAGCATCGCTTTCCGTACTTCATATACGTAGCAATACCGCTTTATATAGCTTTTATCGGCTACCAATTAGTTCGGAACAAAAGAAAAAATAGTCCAAAATAAAGAAGGGTGTCAGGCACAATGTGAAATTTTCACATGGTGCCTGACACCCTATTTTTATTTCTATTTCCTTACTTACATTCCAAACGACATGACCCAAATGGATCCAGCAACGGTTACGAAGGCAATGAAGAAGCCGTAGATGACGTTGATGATTTGGGATTTACCATCTTCTCCTTCGTTCATATGCATGAACATATATAATTGAAGGGCAGCTTGGATTACAGCTAAAGAGCCTATAATCCAAAGGATGGTTGTAAAGGGAAGAGAGGTTTTTAGTGCCACACCAAGTGCAGCAAAGGTTAGCACTAATGACATGATAAAACCTAACACGTGTGTAAGCGGAAACCCTTTTGTATTTTTAGCCATTTATGCCACCATCCTTGCTAAATACACAAATGTGAAAATAAAAATCCAGACAACATCTAAAAAGTGCCAATATAGACCGATAATAAATGTTTTACGGGCAGTAACAGGTGTTAAACCTCTTTTTAATATTTGAATAATCACCATGGTTGCCCAGCCGATACCCATGCTCACGTGCAGTCCATGTGTACCAAGTAAAACAAAGAAGCTAGATAGAAAAGCACTGGTTTGCATTGTTGCTCCTTCTTGCACATAATGGATGAACTCCGTTATCTCCATGAATACGAAGCCAGCACCAAGTAGAAGGGTAATAATGAACCATAATAATAGACCATTACGGTTATGGCGGCGCATCTCATAGATCGCAAGACCACAAGTAAAACTACTTGTTAAAAGAAGTATGGTTTCAATCATCACATCTTTTATTTCAAAAAGGTCCTTTGGTGTGGGACCACCTGCGTACCTCGCACTTAGAACAGAAAAGACGGCAAAGAGAGTTCCAAAGAGGACAATCTCAGCTCCTAAGAAAATCCAAAATCCTAGAATATTCATCCGGTTCTGTTCTGTTTGATATTCGAGCGGTAAGGCTGTATTTACATTAGCTGACATGGCTGTTCCCCCCTTTATCGACGTTACGCCATGCTTTTTCCGTTTCCTTTATTTCGTCAACAGTAACATGGAAGCCATCGTTATAATCGAACGAACGAATGATTAATCCAATAATTATTCCAACAGAGGCTACCAGAGCCGCAATTTTCCATTCAAAGACAAGGAAGAATCCGGCGATGCCAAAGATAACCCCCATATAGATTGGTAAGCCTGAATTACTTGGCATATGGATTTCTTTAATTTCGTCGTCTTTCAGGGTCAATCCTTCGTTATCCTTTTTCATATACCAGAAGGCATCAACAGATTTCACTTCAGGTAATTTCGCAAAGTTATAGAATGGAGGTGGTGAAGCAGTAGCCCATTCTAAGGTTCTTGCATCCCAAGGGTCGTTTGAAATATTACGGTCCGCATAGCGTGCACTCCAATAAATGTTATAGCAAAGAGCACCAAAGCCGATAGCTAAAATCACTGCGCCAATGGTAGATAACATGAATAATGGTGCATAGCCTGATTCAGCTGAATACGTGTATGAACGGCGGACAGCACCGTCTAAGCCTAGGAAGAACATCGGCATAAACGTTAAGTTAAATCCAATCGTAAAGAACCAGAAATGAATTTTACCGATTTTTTCATTTAGCATATGTCCGAACATTTTTGGCCACCAGTAATATAACCCGGCAAACACCGCAAACACAACACCAGGAATTAACACATAGTGGAAGTGAGCGACAAGGAATAGGGTATTGTGATATTGATAATCTGCAGCACCCATGGCAAGCATAACTCCAGTTACACCACCAATGATAAAGCAAGGAATGAACGCAAGCGCCCACAGCATCGCTGTTGTAAACTCGATTCGACCTTTTCTCATCGTGAATAACCAGTTAAACATTTTGACACCAGTTGGAATAGCAATCATCATCGTCGTAATGGAGAAAACAGAGTTGACTCCTGGTCCGGCCCCCATCGTAAAGAAGTGGTGAACCCAAACAAGCATACTTAAAAACGCAATTCCAACAATGGAGAATACCATTGATTTATAACCGAACAGCATTTTTCTAGAAAAGGTTGAAATAACCTCAGAGAACATCCCAAATGCTGGAAGAACCACGATATATACTTCAGGGTGACCCCATAACCAGAATAAGTTGGCCCACATCATATCCATACCGCCACCGCTTAAGGTGAAGAAGTGCGTTCCAAAGATCCGGTCAAAGGTCATCAAGGCAAGTGCGACAGTGAAAATTGGAAAGGAAGCCACAATAATAACCGATGCAATGAATGAAGTCCAAGTAAACATTGGCATTTTCATTAGTGTCATGCCTTTAGTTCTCATTTTTAATATAGTTACGATAAAATTAATTCCTGTCATTAACGTACCAATCCCAGCAATTTGCAGGGCAATAGCGTAATAGTTATTTCCGATCCCAGGAGTAAATTCTTTACCTGCAAGAGGGAAATAGGCTGTCCAGCCGGCATCCGGGGAACCGCCAATGACAAACGAAATATTAAACAACATAGCACCACTAAAGAACAACCAGAAGCTTAGAGCGTTAAGTTGAGGGAATGCCACGTCACGCGCGCCAATTTGCAGCGGAATCACCACGTTCATTAAACCAATTAATAATGGCATCGCCGCAAACAAAATCATGATCACACCGTGTGTGGTAAAAATTTCATTGTAATGCTGCGCATCTAAAAATTTCATCTCTGGACGAGAGGTTTGAGCCTTCATTAAAAGACCGTCTACGCCTCCCCGGAAAAACATCAGCACACCAGAAAGGATGTACATAATCCCAATCCGTTTATGATCAACGGTTGTCAACCATTCTCTCCAAAGCCATTTCCATTTCTTTAAATAGGTAACCCCTGCTACAATTCCTATCATTGTTAATAGAATAGCAATCTGAGAACCTAGTATTAATGGGTTGCCGACGATAAAAAAGTCATGCCAATTAATGCCCATTGTGCTCACCTCCATCTGATTTCTCGCCCATGTCCATACTTTCCATTCCATCCATGTCCATAGAATGACCATTTGTTTCTTTCTCTTTAAAAATCTTTCCTTTGACGCCATGTACTTCGTACAATTCAGGATTTGTATAAGTTTTAGAATTCATATCAGCATGATTTACCCATGCTAGATGAGTTCCCAGGAATGTTTCACGACCTAAGTGTGTAGGTTTTAGAAGTTGATTGTATTTCTTTTCTGTTAACTTTGGGGCAGTATCTTTGACATCCTTAACCCACTTTTCAAAGGCTTGCGGGGATTTCGCTTCAACTGTAAATTCCATATCAGCATATCCCTTGCCGTTAAAGTTTGTATTTTTACCTAGAAATTCTCCAGGTTTGTCTGCTGTGAGATACAACTCTGTCTCCATTTTGTTCATGGTATACTTTTGACCACCTAAAGCAGGAACCCAGAAGGATTGCATTGTACCAGCAGAGGTTAACTTAAACTGTACCGGAGTGCCAGCAGGAATATTCACATAGTTCACTGTCTCGATCCCTTGTTCTGGATAGCTAAAAATCCACTTCCAATCAGCTGATGTTACATTAATGGTAATAGGTTTTTTATTTTCATACCCGGCAGGTACTTTCTCTAATTTATAGATTGTTTTAACAGTAGGAACCGTTAAAGCAATGACAATCAGAATAGGAATGACAGTCCAAATAATCTCTAATTTTGTACTGCCGTGTTCTTCAGGCGGTTCGTAATCTGCATTTTCAGGTTTCGCACGATATTTCCAAATGATATATCCAAATAAACCGAATACAACGACAACCACTAACAGCATAAAAATAAGTGACCAGTTAATTAATTCTAGAATGTCACGTGCGGCAGGGCCTTTTGGATCAAAGACGACCATATTCGTACAGCCGCTTAAAAGTAAAGTTGGTACTAAAGCTAACAGTGGAATGATGTAGCTTTTTTTAAACATGAATATTTCTCCCTTCTAGAATGTTCATTTTTTGATATGATTATCGTGAATTCATTCACAAACAAAACCAGACTAATTCCTTCCTTCATTGTAATAGATGTAAAAATTTAAATTAATTATCATTTAATATTAATTAGTCTGTATGTATTTCCTAAAATCTATATTAACAACATTGCTGTGATGTTAATATAGGTTTTTAGATTAAATTGTGACAAATTTGTTAAGGATTTAAAATCCCTTACTAGGAAAAATTAGGTAAGTTAATTTTACAAAAAGTACATTTATGTCTTTTGTTGTTTCAAAGCTAAACATTGTATTTTGGATTAAAAGTGGGATAATATAAAGGAATTCATAGTTAGAGGAGAGCACAAAATGAAGGTAAAAGTTAATCGGAATGCAGCAAAAGCATTGAAGAAAATGATGGAACAAGAAGAGGCACAAGGGAAATTGTTTCGAGTATATGTGACAAGTATCCACGGGGACCACGCCCATTATGATTTAAAGCTTGATACACCAACAGAAAACGATGTAGTGGTTACAAGTGATAAAGAAATTGACTTTATTCTTGATAAAAATGATCCGACCTTAAATAATATCTGGATTCAATATTTCCAATTACCAAAAGAAGAATGGCTAATTACCAACCCAACAATGGGCGTACATCATCACCATTAATAAAACAAGAAAAAACGCTTGTGAGTTCACTGCGTTTTTTTTGTGAATATATTCTTTTCTTTCTATTGAAAATTATTCAACACACTTTTTCGAGGATAGGATATATGAAGTAGTCCATTATTAATTTGTGTTTGCATTAAATGAGCATAAGTTGGTTCTGGAAGTTCAATGACGCGTTCAAAATCACCATAGATTCGCTCTCTTTTCATTCCCATTTCAAATGGTAGAACCGGCTTTATTCTGCCATTAATTTTTAAATGTGTATTTGTGATTAAGTTAATTGAAAGATCTTCTTGATTTACTCCAGGTATTTCAAAAATAATAAAGTAATAATTTTCATTTAGATATATATCAAATTTTGGATTACATACCGCTTCTCTAAAAAATTCATCAGGATGTTTTTGCTTAAGTACGCTAGACCAAAAATTGCTCTCTCTATACTCATTTGTAATCTCTAGCCATTTTCTCATTTTTTCTATATCCATCTTACTACTCCTTTAAAGTTGATTGGCGATAGGCATAGAAGGGTTAGCTATTTGATCCTGATCACTAACATCTGGATCTAGATTGCCAGAGTTCATAAGAGAAGAAGCCGGTGAAAAATCACCCAAAGAAAAATTTGCTCCGACAAATTTACTATTAGCAGTATGGCTGTTATGCACAGTAGGACCTATATCAACATTTCCGTTTTGCGTAGCTCCATTAATCTTAAAATTTAAAATATTTATTTGAAATGGCATATCATATAACCCCTATAATGTTAGATTGGTGGTACAGGTTGAATGGGTTTATTTACATTGGCAACATCAGTAGTTCCAATTGAAGTTTGATCATTGACGTCAGGATCATTTAATAGGTTTTCCATCATTGCTTCAGTGGGTGAAGTATCTCCATATGAAGCATTAATTCCTTGTGATTTAGTATTGGAAGTGGGACTATTATGAGATGCTTCCCCTATAGTTATGGAACCATTACCCGAAATACTGTTAATTTTTAAATAATATAAATTGATTACAACCGATGGCATCTTTAAACACCTTTCTATCCTTTGGCTTATGGGTACTATATGCTAAAGTGTGCCTATTTGTTACTTAATGGTACTCCTGTATTATGATTGAATGTGGATTCGCAGGGTTCTTCTTTGTTTAACGTAAATGTATTATGTAAACTTAATAATTTGATTAGTTTTTAGTAATGGTGTTAATCTTATAATGGGAAAAGTTAGAAGGGAGAATGTTTATACATATGGATAATTTTATAAATGATGTTGAAATCAAATTAGTAGCACTTGATATGGATGGCACACTTTTAAATAATAAAGGCCAGATATCGGAAGCAAATCGCCAGGCAATCAGAGCTGCAAAGGACAAAGGGATTTTTGTCGTTCTAAGTACTGGACGTTCTGTGATTACTAGTCGAGAGCATGCTGATTCATTGGAGCTGAATTCATATTTGGTAACGGTAAATGGAAGTGAAATTTGGGATGAGAAACGGGAATTAGTGGAAAGGAATTTGGTCAAATCGGAGCTGGTTGAGTGGATGTGGGGGTTATCTCAACAGCATAACACAAAATTTTGGGCGATTAGTACCGAGCGTAATTGGCATAATGAAATGCCGGCTGACCTACATACACTGGAATGGATGAAATTTGGTTTTAATATCGATGATGACGCAACAAGAGCACTAATCTTTAATGAATTACAGGCTAAAGGTGAATTTGAATTAAGCAATTCAACCCTGAAGAACATTGAAGTAAATCCAGCTGGAATTAATAAAGCCAAGGGGCTTGGGATTGTTTGCAGCCGACTGGGATTGGAAATGAAAAATGTTATGGCCGTAGGAGATAGCCTTAATGATTTAGCGATGATCAAAGCTGCGGGTTTGGGTGTAGCAATGGGAAATGCTCAGGATACGGTAAAGGAGTCCGCTGACTGGGTAACAGCAACCAATGAAGAGGATGGAGTAGCGAAGGCAATCCGTAAATGGGTGCTGTCAAAATAAAATATGGACGATAAAATTTTTTAGGAATTAGTTTGGTATATGCAATCCATAAATGGGTAAAAATAATTAGGCAAGTCAATTTGCAATTTACATGTAATTGTTACATGCTAGGAGGCTACAAAAATGGAAAATGGTAAAGTAAAATGGTTTAATGGTGAAAAAGGTTTTGGATTCATTGAGCGTGAAGGTGGAGAAGATGTATTTGTTCACTTCTCAGCTATTCAAGGCGAAGGATACAAAACATTAGATGAAGGTCAAGAGGTTACGTTTGAAATTGAAAGTGGTCAACGTGGACCACAAGCAGTAAACGTCCGTAAAGCATAATGACCCGCCGATAAAACAGGCCCAAGCATTTGGGTCTGTTTTTTATTGGAAAAAGCGTTCTGTGTGAACAATGAATGAGCGTCCGATTTACAAAAAACCCTCTACATAAATGGAGGCCACTGAAAAACTTCAGTTTTTTATGTTTGAAGTATAGCTAGGGATAAAAAAAAAGCATCTAATCGTCCTAATGGAACGATTGGATGCTTTTTTCCTTTATTTCGACTACACATTTATGTACTGTCT